>CANQYP010000001.1 GCA_947628045.1 uncultured Lachnospiraceae bacterium
CGAAGCTTGTGGCGGTCACGGCGGCGATGCCGGACGGCACGGGGCTCAAGCGTTTCCGAAATATGTACCGGGACCGTTTTTTTGACGTGGGGATCGCAGAGGCGCACGCGGTGACCTTTGCGGCTGGGCTGGCGGCTGGCGGTCTGAAACCGGTGGTCGCGGTGTACTCGTCGTTTCTGCAGAGAGCGTTCGACCAGATCATCCACGACGTCTGCATTCAGAACCTTCCGGTCGTGTTCGCGATCGACCGCGCCGGTCTGGTCGGGAGCGACGGGGAGACGCATCAGGGAATTTTCGATCTCTCATATCTCTCGATGATGCCGAATATGTGCGTGATGGCGCCCAAGAACAAGTGGGAGCTTGCCGACATGCTGAAATATGCGATCGGGTATGACGGACCGATCGCCCTGCGCTACCCGCGCGGGGAGGCGTACGATGGGCTGAAGGAGTTCCGCGCGCCGATCGTCTTCGGGAAGAGCGAGATCCTTTACGACGAGGACGGGCTCGCGCTGGTCGCGGTCGGCAGCATGGTGCAGACGGCGCTCGCCGTGCGCGAGATGCTCAAAGAGCTCGGCTATCAGTGCACAGTCGTGAATGCGCGTTTTGTAAAACCGATCGACGAGGAAATGCTTGCGTACCTGGCGAAGGATCACCGGCTGGTCGTGACGATGGAAGAAAATGTAAAGAGCGGCGGGTTCGGGGAGAAGGTGCTGGAGTACTACAACGAGACGGAGACCGACGTGCAGCTGATGCAGGTGGCGTTGCCGGACGACTATATCGAACACGGGAACGTGGATGTGCTGCGCGAGGAGACCTGCATCGACGCGGAGTCGGTGTTCAAGCGGATCATCGCGCGTTACCGGCAGTAGGTGTGAAAGCGAACCTTTTTCGAGGCTGGCGTGGCTCATTGCGATATAGGAAGACGGAGATTTGTTTATGAAGGAACGACTGGATGTGCTGCTTGTGCAGCGCGGGCTTGCGGCGTCGCGCGAGAAGGCGAAGGCGGTCATCATGGCGGGCAGCGTCCTGGTGGGCGGGCAGCGTGAGGACAAAGCCGGGACCATGATCGACGAGAAAGCGGAGATCACAATAAAAGGAAATCAGCTCCCCTATGTGAGCCGGGGCGGATTCAAGCTGGAGAAGGCGATGAAATGCTTTGATTTGGCGCTCGATGGGCGGGTCTGCATGGACGTCGGGGCGTCGACCGGAGGCTTTACCGACTGTATGCTGCAAAATGGAGCCGCCAGGGTCTATTCGGTCGACGTCGGACACGGGCAGCTCGACTGGAAACTGCGCAACGACGCGCGTGTGGTTTGCATGGAGAAGACCAATATCCGCTACGTTGTGCCGGAGGATATCGGGGAGCCGCCGTCGTTTGTGTCGATCGACGTGTCGTTCATCTCCCTGACGAAGGTGCTCGGACCGGTGCGGGAGCTGATGACGGACGAAGGAGAGCTCGTCTGTCTGATCAAGCCGCAGTTTGAGGCGGGGCGGGAGAAGGTTGGCAAGAAGGGCGTCGTGCGCGACCCGGCGGTGCACGAGGAAGTGATTCGCAAGGTGGCGTCGTACGCCGCGCAGCTGGGGCTGGAGTGCGGCGGACTGGATTTTTCGCCGATCAAAGGACCGGAGGGAAATATTGAATATCTGCTGTATCTGCGAAAAGGCGCGGAACATGCGAAGACGGAGCCGGAGACGCCCGGGTGGAAGGGCACGGAGAAAGAGCCGGAGACGCCCGGGTGGAAGGGCACGGAGAAAGAGCCGGAGACACCCGAGCGGAAAGACGCGGAGAAAGAGCCGGGGCAGGACGCGGTGCATACGGTTGTAACCGCCGCCCACGCGGCGCTTGACTGAAGGAGCGGTCGCTTATGGATACGTTTTATGTAATCACAAATTACCAGAAAGACCCGGAATTCCAGACAGCCGGAATGATCCGGGACTATCTTGAGCAGAAGGGAAAGCGCTGCTATGTCCAGCAGTGCGGGAAGACGCAGCCGTCCGGGCAGTACAAATACACGGACGCGCGCAAGATTCCGAAGGACGTGGAATGCGTGCTGGTGCTTGGCGGGGACGGGACACTTCTGCAGGCGGCGCGGGACCTGGTGGACTGCTCTCTGCCGTTGTTCGGCATCAATATGGGGACGCTCGGATTTCTTGCGGAGATCGAGCACACCAACATCCGCCCGGCGCTGGACAAGCTGGTGAACGATGAATTCCAGGTGGAGCCGCGCATGATGCTCAAGGGCAAGGCATACCACCAGGGCAGGCAGCTTTTGAACGACATCGCGCTCAACGACATTGTCATCAAGCGAAACGGCAAGCTGCGCGTCCTTGATTTCAACATCTATGTGGACGGTGTGTTTTTGACGGCGTATTCCGCGGACGGGGTCATTCTCTCCACGCCGACGGGCTCGACCGGCTACAATCTGTCCGCGGGAGGTCCGATCGTGGCACCGCAGGCGTCGCTGATCCTGCTGTCGGCGGTCGCCCCGCACACGCTGAGCGCGCGCTCGATCGTCCTGCCGGATAACGTGGAGATCACGATCGAGGTGAGCGCAAGGAACGATCCCGATATGGACGGCGCGGACGCCACGTTCGACGGGGATACCTCCGTGAAACTGACTTCCGGGGATCGGATCGTCATTTCCAAGTCGGAGCGCAGGGTGCCGCTGATCAAGGTGAGGAATACCAGTTTCCTCGAGATCCTGCGCCAGAAGATGGGCAACTGAGAAAGGAGCGGGAAAGATGAAAAACGCGAGGCATGAGAAGATCGTAGAGCTGATCGCGAAACACGAGATCGAGACGCAGGAGGAGCTCGCCTCTTACCTGGAAAAAGAAGGGTTCCGTGTGACGCAGGCAACGGTTTCCCGCGATATCAGGGAGCTCAAGCTGACGAAGGTGACCGCGGAGGACGGAAAACAGAAATACACACTGATGCAGAGCCAGACGCCGGGCATGAACGAGACCTATCTGCGTGTGCTGAAAGACGGCTTTGTCTCGATGGACATGGCGCAGAACATCCTGGTCGTGAAGACGGTGTCCGGCATGGCGATGGCGGTCGCGGCGGCGATCGACGCGATGCACTGGAGCGAGGTCGCGGGCTGCATCGCGGGGGACGACACGATCATGTGCGCGATCCGCAGCGCGGAGGACACGCTGCGCGTGATGGATAAGATACAGAAGATCGTTCGCGCATAGCGATGAGCCTTGCAAGGGTGAGGCTGCAGGGTTCGCTGCTGCAAACGAAATCGGGGAGAGTCAGGACAAGGTTATGCTGGTAAGTTTGCATGTGAAAAATATGGCGCTGATCCGAGAGGCGGAGGTCGAGTTCGGCGAAGGGCTGAACATCATGACCGGCGAGACCGGCGCCGGAAAATCGATCGTGATCGGAGCGGTCAATATTGCGCTGGGGACAGGCAGTTTCCGGGACTATGTCCCGGAGGACGCGGAGTACGCGCTTGTGGAGCTTGTGTTTTCCACAGAGAATGAGACCGTCCGTCGGCTGATGGAGGAGCAGGAGATCCCGTTCGAGGACGGGGAAGTGATCATCGCGAGGCGGTATAAGGGCGGCAGGAGCGTCAGCAAGGTCAACGGCGAGACTGTGCCTGTCTCGTTCGTGCGGGAGATCGCCGCGGAGCTGATCGACATCCATGGGCAGCACGAGCATCAGTCGCTGTTGTACGAGAAGAACCATCTGAAAATACTGGACGAGTTTGCCGGGGAGGCAATGGCGCAGAAACTGGCGCTGTGCCGGGAGCAGTGCCGCGCGTACCGGTCGGCGAAGAAACAGCTCGAGGAGGCGGATGCCGGGGATGCCGCGCGCGCCAAGGAACTGGATTTCCTGAAATTTGAGCTGAATGAGATCGAGTCCGCCGCGCTTACGGACGGGGAGGACGAGGAGCTGGAGAGCGAATACCGGCGCATGTCGAACGGGCAGAAGATCCTGGAGGCGCTCTCGGAGACGGCGGGGCTGACGGGCGCCGGAGGATTGTCGGGCGCGGGGGATCAGATCAGCCGCGCGCTGCGTGCGTTTGGAACGGCGGCGCTCTACGACGAGTCGCTTGGCGAGCTGGAGCGGACGCTCTCCGACCTGGAATCCATGCTGAATGACTTCAACCGGGAGCTGTCCGGCTATATGGACGATTTTTCCTTTGACGCACGGCAGCTGCAGGAGACGGAGGAGCGGCTGAACCTGATCAATCGTCTCAAGACAAAATATGGCAATTCGATTGAGAAGATTCTTGCCGCCGCGCGGGAGAAGAGCGAGCGGATCGGGATCCTGTCCAATTATGAGGAATATCTTGCGGATCTGAGGGAAAGCTGTCAGAAAAGCAGAAAACAGCTTGAGCAGACCGCCGGAGAGATCTCGCGGATGCGCAAAAGCTGCGCGGCGCAGCTTGCCCGGGAGATCCAGGCTGCGCTGGTGGACCTGAATTTTCTTGACGTGCGCTTTGAGATCGCGTTTCGGGAGCTGGAGGAGCCGGGGGAGAACGGCAAAGACGAGGTGAGCTTTGTCATCTCGATGAATCCGGGACTTCCGCTGAAACCGCTTGCAAGCGTGGCGTCCGGCGGCGAGCTCTCGAGGATCATGCTTGCGCTCAAGGCTGTGATGGCGGAGCGGGATGCCATCGGGACGCTGATCTTTGACGAGATCGACTCCGGGATCAGCGGGCGGACGGCGCAGAAGGTTTCCGAAAAAATGGCAGTCATTTCCAGAAGGCATCAGGTGCTGTGCATCACGCATCTCGCGCAGATCGCGTCGATGGCGGACCACCATTTTATTATTGAGAAAAAACCGGCGGACAGCAAGACCGTGACGAACATCGGGCTGCTCTCGGAGGAGGAGAGCATCGCGGAGCTGGCGCGCATTTTGGGCGGCGCGAAGATCACGCAGACGGTGCTCGACAGCGCGCGTGAAATGAAAGAACTGGCAAAAAACGCAAAAAAATACTAGAGTCAAACGAAGAGAACTCCACATACTGAATGCAGAGCTTTGTGAGAAAACATACAGAAGTGGGGTGCAAAAGATGAATGTCAGGCAGAAGTACAGGGGATTTGTGTGTGTTTTGCTGGGGTTCGGCATTGTGGGGCTGGGCATGTGCAGCCTGGCGGCGGTGCGCGGGCAGATTCCTTCTCAGATGCAGGTATCAGAGAGCGGGGAGCTGCCGGAGCTGTTCCACAACGCGTTTGACCGCCTGATCACAAAAGAGATCCGCGCGCATGCTCCCGCCGTCTCGGAGACGGAGCCGGAACAGAAGTCGGTGATGGAGGTCGGAGAGACGCTTGGCGGCGCTGTGCAGGAGAGCTACCAGGTCCTGTACAGCCTGTTTGGGAGAATTCCGCTGAAGATGGTGACGGTGAGCGTCGTCCCGCGAAAACGAGTCTATGCGGGCGGCACGCCGATCGGAATCTATCTGAAGACCGATGGCGTGATGGTCGTCGAGACGGCGGAGATACAGTCCGGGGACGGGAGCAGATGCTGCCCGTCGGAGAATATCGTGCGTTCCGGCGACTATATCAAGTCCGTCAACGGAGTGGAGACCGACACGAAGGAACGGCTCGTGGAATGCATCAGCAATTGCGGCGGGGAGGACCTGGTGCTGGACGTGGACCGTTCGGGCGAGCAGATCAGCCTCAAGGTGCACCCGGTGTTGGATGAGAGCGGCGTGTACCGCGCCGGGATCTGGGTGCGCAACGACACGCAGGGCATCGGCACGTTGACTTACATTGACGAGAATGGGAAATTCGGCGCGCTGGGGCACGGGATCAGCGACATTGATACGGGAAAGCTGCTGGATATCAGCGGAGGCACGCTCTACAATGCGGACGTGATCTCGATCATCAAGGGTTCGCAGGGCGTGCCGGGAGAACTCGCGGGCGTGATCCATTACAGCGAAGGCTACAAGATCGGAGAGATCGAGGAAAACCGTAAGGACGGAATCTACGGGGAGACGATCGGCTTTCCGGCAAGGGCGGAGCAGATGGAGCTCTACGAGACGGCATACAAGCAGGAGGTTGTGCAGGGACCGGCGACGATCCTCTGCTCGGTGAACGGCGCCTGCAGGGAGTACGAGGTCGATATCCGCGAGATCCGGCTGAACGGGAGCGACGTCAACAAGGGCATGGTGCTCGAGGTGACGGACCCGGAGCTGTTGGAGCTGACCGGAGGGATCGTGCAGGGCATGTCGGGGTCGCCGATCCTCCAGAACGGCAGGATCGTGGGCGCCGTGACGCATGTGTTCGTGCAGGACGCGAAGAAAGGCTACGGGATCTTCGTGGAGAGCATGCTGGGACACTGAAATTTTTGTCGAAAAGCGGTTGACAGGCTCTGATGACGCTTGGATAATGGAGGAAACAGGACAGAGGGGGAGGAAAATCTATGAACCGGAAGATGACAGAGAACGAATTGCTCGCGTGCTTTGAGGACGAATTGAAGTCCGGGCATATTTATGCGGTCTATCAGCCCAAGATCAACCATGACACGGGGAGGATGATCGGCGCGGAGGCGTTGATGCGGTGGTCGCACCCGGAGTACGGAATGCAGTATCCATCAGATTTTATTCCGGTGCTGGAGGCACATGACCTGATCTTCCGCGCGGATCTGGGGATCTTTGAATTGGTTTGTCGTTTCCTGCGGAAATGCCTGGACGACGGAATTTCTCCCGTACCGATCTCGACCAATATGTCGCGCTATGATATTTACGGAAAGGCTTACGTGGAGGAGATCGAGAAGATCCGCGGCAAATACGATGTCCCCGTGAAGTATCTCCATATCGAGGTCACGGAGACATCGGCGATCGGCGGCATGGAGCTACTTACGGATGTCCTCGATCAGCTCCACAGCAAGGGATATGTGGTCGAGATGGACGATTTCGGCAGCGGCTACTCCTCGCTGAATGTGCTCAAGGATCTTGCGGTCGACGTGATCAAGCTGGACATGCGTTTTCTCAGCGGCAACATTGGCGGCAGGGGCGGCACGATCATCAGCTCGGTTGTCCACATGGCGAAGTGGCTGGGCACTCCGGTAATCGCGGAGGGCGTCGAAACAATGGAGCAGGCGGATTATATGAAGAGCATCGGCTGCCGATACATACAGGGTTACCTCTACGCGAAACCGCTGGAGGAAGAGGATTTCCGCAGAAAGATGGAGCAGCTGGAGCAGGAACCGATGCGCGCGCCGATGGATCTGATCAACACGATGAACGCAGGGAAATTCTGGGATCCCACGTCCATGGAGACACTCATCTTCAACAATTTCGTGGGCGGTGCGGCGATCTTTACCTACCAGGACGGCAATCTGGAGGTGCTTAGGACGAACAAGAAATACGTCAAAACGATCTGTGTCGACCTGACCGAGCAGGAGGTCATAGGCTCCGATCCGTGGAAGAGCTTTGATGAGGAGAACCGCAGGATCTATGAGGAGACGCTCCGACGCGCCATTGAGACGGAGGACGAGGAGACCTGCGAGACATGGCGCACGATCCAGTCGAAGACCTGCGGGGAGGATAAGGTGTGCATCCGCAGCTTTATCCGCATGATTGGCAGGGCGGAGAACCAGCAGCTCTTCTATGCGATGGTGCAGAACATCACCGCGGAGAAACAGCAGTACGACCAGCTGCATGACAGCGAGCGCCGTTTTCGCTTTGCGAGTGAGCAGATCAATGTATACGCGTGGGAATATGACATCTCCAAGAAGGAAATGCGCCCCTGTTTCCGCTGCATGCGCGATCTGCATCTGCCGCCGCTTTTGGAGAATTATCCGGAGCCAGCCATTGAGATGGGTATCTTCCCGCCGGATTATGCGGACATGTACCGCGACTGGCACAGGCAGCTCGAGCAGGGCGTCGACCATCTCGAGGCGATCATTCCGCTGACGCCGGATCGAGTGCCGTTCCATGTGCGCTATACGCTGGAAAAAGATGAGGCGGGCAGACCGCTGAAGGCTTATGGGTCGGCGGCGCTGGTGGTGGACAAGGTATAGCAGCTGCGAAATATAGCGGCTGAAAAATATTACATAGAGAGGAAAGAGATATGCGAAAGGAAAAGAAGAGAACAATTCTGATTTCACTGGGGGTGGCGGCATGCCTTGCCGCCGGATGCGCCGGATTGAATGCGGGCGCGGAGGAGCAAACGGGCGGCGTGAGCATTACGGATATGGCGGGACGTGAGGTCACGCTGGAGCAGCCGGCGGAGCGCATTGTGGCGCTCACGGCGTCGGACTGCGAGATCCTCTACGCGATCGGCGCGGGGGACAAGCTGGTCGGGCGCGGCACCTACTGCGATTACCCGGAGGAAGTCCTGGAGGTGCCGGAGGTGAATTCCGGTGAGGACATGAACATCGAGGAAGTGATCGCGCTGGAACCGGACGTGCTGCTCATGAGCGACATGGCGCAGACGGAGGAGCAGGTACAGATGCTCGAGGACGCCGGGATACGGGTGGTCGTCAGCGAGGCGAAGGATATCGAGGGCGTATACACGGCGATTGAGATGATCGGCGCGCTGATGGGACAGGACGAGAAGGCGGCAGAAGTCATCGACGGCATGAAGGACACGTTTGAAGAGCTCTCGGAACAGGCGGTCGGCGACGGCACACAGACAGTCTACTTTGAGGTGTCGCCGCTGGAGTACGGACTCTGGACGGCTGGCGCGAACACGTTCATGGACGAGATCGCGACGATGCTGGGAGTGAAGAACTGTTTCGCGGACGTCGACGGCTGGGGCGAGATCTCGGAGGAGCAGGTGCTGGAGCGCGACCCGGATTTCATCGTGACGATCACGATGTATTTCGGAGAGGGACCGACGCCGACCGAGGAGATCCTTTCCCGCAAGGGCTGGGAGAATGTGACCGCGGTGAAGAATCAGAAGATCCTGAACCTGCAGAACGACGAACTGTCCCGCCCGGCTCCGCGGCTCGCGGACGGAGCAAAACTGCTCTACGATTTCATTTATGGTGAGGCAGAGGAAACCGAGACGGAGATGACTCCGGCGGAAGAGGCTGCGGAAATCGAAGAATAGATTTGTCAGGAGAGTCTGGATGGGAAAACGCCCCGAATATTTTCGAGCAACTGAATACGTGGTCTTCAGCCTTGTCACGCTGGCGGTGATGTGCCTGTGCGTCTGTGTCGGCAGCGTCAGCATTCCGCTGCCGGAGACGCTGCGGGTGATCTGGAATGCCCTGAGCGGGCAGGAGCAGGTTTCCGTGCAGTCGAACTCGATCATTCTGTCGGTGCGGCTGCCGCGCGTGCTCTGCGTTGCGCTCTCGGGGAGCGCGCTCTCGCTGGCGGGCGCGTCGATGCAGGGACTTCTGAAGAACCCGCTGGCGGATGGCTCCACGCTGGGGGTATCCTCCGGCGCGTCGCTCGGCGCGGTGCTCGCGATCGCGTTCGGGGTGACGATTCCGGGACTGCCGTTTTCCGGGACGATGCTTATGGCGATCCTGTTCGCGTTCCTGTCGCTGCTGGTGATCCTTGGGCTTGCCTACAAGCTTGACTATTCCCTGTCGACGAACACGATCATTCTGATCGGCGTGATCTATTCGATGTTCATGTCGAGTTTGATGAGCATCGTGATCACGTTCGCGTCAGATAAGATTCAGAGCATTACCTTCTGGACGATGGGAAGTCTCCAGAATTCCAGCTACAAGAACGCGGCGATCCTTCTGGCGGTCTTTCTGCTGTGCGGCGGCGCCCTGTTCTTCCGTGCGCGGGAGCTCAACGCGTTCGCGGTGGGGGAGGACAATGCGCGGCATGTCGGCGTGGATGTGCGCAGGACGAAACTGACGGTGCTGATCATGGTGTCCATCCTGATCGGCGTCTGCGTCTCGGTGGGTGGGACGATCAGCTTTGTAGGGCTTGTCACGCCGCACATGGTTCGCATGATCGTCGGACCGAACCACAGACGCCTGCTCCCGGCGTCGGCATTTGGCGGCGCCGTGTTTCTGCTGCTTGCGGATCTGGCGGCGCGTATTCTGCTGAGACCGCGGGAACTGCCGATCGGCGTCGTCACGAGTCTGGTGGGCGCGGTGGTCTTCGTGTTTATCTTTTACCAGACGCGGAAGAGCTGAAAGCGGGTACAGTTTCGGGCGCCCGCTTTAGGCTGTGTTAGACGAAATAAGAATCAGAAAGGGGTGACCGCATGCTGGACGTAAAGGAGCTTTCGGTCAGCTACGGGAGCTGCACGGTGGTGGATCGGCTGAGCTTTCATGTCTCGGAAGGACAGTGGCTGATGATCGTCGGTCCGAACGGCGCGGGCAAATCCACGGTGCTGAATGCGGTCACGCAGGGCGTCTCCTATACGGGGACGATATCCCTGATGGGACAGGATGTGAAAAGAATTTCCGCCGCGCAGAGGGCGAGAGAGGCAGGTGTGCTTGCGCAGAACCATTTCGTCGGCTACGAGTTTACCGTGGAAGAGGTCGTGCGGTTGGGACGCTATGCGTATTCGTCGAGAGTGCTTGCCGGGAGAAGGGACGAGGACGAGCGCGCGGTCGAAGAGGCTCTTGCGCTGACCGGAATGGAGGAACTGCGCGACCAGTCGGTGCTGAAACTCTCGGGCGGCGAGCTGCAGAGGACGTTTCTGGCGCAGGTGTTCGCGCAGGACCCGAAACTGCTGCTTTTGGACGAGCCGACGAACCATCTGGATCTGGTCTATCAGAAACAGGTATTCGAGCTGATCGCGCAGTGGGTGAAACAGCCGAGGCGGGCGGTCGTCTCGGTCGTACATGACCTGTCGCTCGCGAAGGTGTTCGGCAGCGACGCGCTGTTGATGAGCAAGGGCAGACGGATCGCGGAAGGCGCGGTAGATGAGGTGCTGCGGCCGGAACATCTTGATCCGGTCTACCATATGGACGTCTGTGCGTGGATGCGGGAGATGCTTTCGCAGTGGGGAAAGGAGGAGACGGTGTGCCGGATTCCGAAATGATCTTGCTGACCGGGGGCTCTGCCTGCGGGAAGAGTTCTTACGCGGAGGAGCTTTGCCTGAGTCTTCCGTTTCCGAGGTATTATATCGCGGCAATGCGTCCGTTTGGGGACGGCAGCGAGGAGAAGATCGCGCGGCACAGGAGATTGCGCAGAGGAAAAGGGTTCGAGACGATCGAGCGCTATACGGATCTGCAGGGACTCGTGCTCCCGGAGCGGGGGACGGTCCTGCTGGAATGTATCTGCAACCTTACGGCGAACGAGATGTTTGACGAGAACGGCGCGTGGACGGATCCATATGAGACGGTCGTCGCGGGAGTCGAGACTTTGCGCCGCCAGAGCGGTACGCTGCTTGTGATCACAAATGAAGTCGGCGCGGACAGCAGAGCGTACGATCCGGGGACACGGGCGTATATGGACGCGATCGGGCGCATCAATCAGAGGCTCGCGCGGCAGGCGGATGTGATCTGCGAGCTGGTCTGCGGGATTCCGCTTGTACGGAAAGGGAGGTTGCCACATGATTCTGATCGTCGGCGGTGAAGGCGCCGGGAAACGGAGCTTTGCGGAAACGCTTGGGTATACGGAGAAGGACATTGCGGACGCGGCGATCGACGGGCGCCCGGTCGTGTATCATCTGGAACGCCTGGTTTTTGCGCAGCCGGAACAGGCGGACGCGCTGCTGGAGCGTCTGCTGGAGAAAGAAGTTGTGATCTGCTGTGAGGTGGGGAGCGGGATCATTCCGGTCGACCGGAGCGAGCGGCTGGGCCGCGAGGCGACGGGCAGGTTGTGTGTGCGCCTGGCGCAGCGGGCGCAGGCGGTCGTGCGTCTGGTCTGCGGAATCCCGACCGTGATCAAGGGGGAGCTGCCGGGAAAACGTTGAGAACAGCGGACAAACTCACGTCTGCGGCGAGAAGTAATGAATTGCTGGAGCTGGTGGGGCTTGGGCACGAGCGGCACCGGATCATAGGCTTTTTAAGGGGCATGAAACAGCGCTTGGGAATTTGTTCAGGCGCTGCTTGCTTATAAAAGACTTGAATAGAAAATCGTTTTATGACATGCTGTATGTAAGAAAAGGATCATATACGCCAGAGACATCTATTAGAAACCGAAAATGAAAACACTGATATTAAATGGTTCTCCGCGGGAAAACGGAGATACGGTATCCCTTATTAAGAGGGTGACAAAAGATTTACATGGAGAGCATTACATCGTGAACGCGTACAGCTGCAATATTTCACCTTGCGTGGATTGCAGGTATTGCTGGAAACAGGATGGCTGTTCCCTTGATGATGAAATGCAGGAAGTATACTCTTATATACGGGAATGCGAAAATATTCTCATTGCCTCCCCCATTTACTTTTCTGAGCTGACCGGCAGATTGCTTGACGTGGGGAGCAGATTGCAGAGATACTTTTGCGCGCGTTTCTTCCGAAAAGAAGTGCCTGTGGTTAAGAGAAAAAAGGGAGCGGTTATCCTTGTGGGCGGTGGGGACGGACACATAGAAAAGCCGTATGAGACAGCCTGTGTACTTTTGCGCCATATGAATTGTCATAATATCTACAGAGTTGTGTACAGCCATAATACAAATGAAAGACCAGCCGCCGCAGATGAAACGGCACTTCAGGGTGTGGCTGGTATTATTGATTTTTTCAATAGAGAAGAACAATATGAATCTGAAAATAGCCTTTTTACAGATCCTGCCGGGAAAGGATCCTGATGAGAATTTTCTGATCGGAAAGAAAGCCTGCATCGAGGCAAAGGAAAAAGGGGCAGATATCGCCCTTTTCCCGGAGATGTGGAGCGACGGGTACGATCTGCCGCAGGACCACGACCAATTAAATGCTCTTGCGAATGAAAAAGAGAGCGCTTTTTTGAATGGCTTTCGCGACCTTGCCTCAGAACTGCGGATGGCGATAGGGATAAATGGTATTTTGGCTGTCCATTGAGGAAGAGACTTTATATCGTATTTACAAGAAGGAAGAACATCCCACGGATCTGAAGACCTGCGGGATGTTTTCTTTTTTTGAATAGTAGTTATTTGCAATAATGCTAAATTAGATTGCAAAAAATACCATATGGTAATATAATATTGTAAAATATGTTTGGATGCCAGATATGAGATGGAGGTTTTGCAATGAAGACTCGATGGAAGAAGTATGCTCTGATAGGGCTTTTCTGGGCAGTCTTTGCTTTTGGGGCACTGGGGGCTGAGGCGTCCGCCGCCGGCAATCTTGGTCTGATCTGCAGTAAGATTACGATCGCCCCGAGAGAGACGGCAGATATGGGGAATATGGTGACGCCCAAGTCATTTGCCAAAAGAAAGCTTAAATGGAAGAGCAGCAATGAAAAGGTTGCGAAGGTCAGTAATTCGGGCAAGGTGATTGGAGTGAAGGAGGGAACTGCAACCGTGACGGTTAAAACAGCCGCCGGACGGGCTGCCTCCTGCGTGGTCAAGGTGTCGACCGGAGCCAAAAATTATGTGGTAAACACGACGGCTGGGACTCAGAAATACCGCCTTTACGACCAGACGGATTACGGTGGTTACATTGCGCAGTCGGGCTGCACATTGACGGCTGTGTCGATCGTGGCGTCGCATTACGGGCTGAATTACAGTCCGGTGCAGATCCACAACGCGTCGGCCTCGGCAAAATACGGAGAGCGGTATGCTGCCAGGAGTCTGCCAGGACCAAAAGTTTATGGACATGCCGCCGTGTCTGTCGCAACGCTCTCAAAGATCCTTACAAATCTGGGAATCAAGAACAGGGCAGTGTACAAATTCAACAAAAAAGACGCGATCCGGGAAATCAAGCAGCATGCTGCACAGGGCAAGCCGGTGCTGCTCAAGCTTACGAACAGGAGATACAATGGCTATCGGCTGGCAAACGGGCACCATACGATGGTGCTGGCGGGAATTGATTCAGATGGGTATGGGATTTTTCTGGAGCCGTACGGGGGAAAGATCAATTATACGCATGCGTCGAAGAACCAGTTCAGGATGAAGGTGTCGACGGTCGTGAATGAATTTATGCAGCCAGCGCAGGGCAATTACAAGGGTGCGTATGTTCTCGGGCTGAATACGGCTGGAGGTTATATTCTGGTTGACGGAATCTGATGTATTTTGCAAAGGAGCGGATTGAAAATGAAGAATCGAACAGTGAGGAAATGGATTGTCTTTGGACTTTGCCTGGGCTGCTGGACTGTGGCTGCGGGGTTTGCGATGGCAGAAGAGGGAGCGGAAACTCAGACGCAGACCGAAGAGGAAACCGAGACAGAGCAGTCGGCAGAGAAACTGCCGGAGGACGGGATCCTGTATTATAATATCGAAAACCCGGACAAGGGTGCGATCCGTCTTGTCGAGGAGGATGGGAAGACGTACGTGCGGTACGGCGATGAGGAAGAAGAGACAGAAACCTCCGCGCCGGAGGAGGCTTCGGACGCCGCAAAGGAGGGCGGATCGGAGGAACCCGAGACAGAGACAGAAGAGCCGGAGCTCCTCCTATTCGAGGAGCCGGAGACGTACTATGTGACAACCGCCCTCAATATGCGCGCACTGCCGGATGCAAATTCTGAGATCGTGCAGATCCTGCAGATCGAACAGAAGATAAACGTGTACGCGCAGATGCAGGAGAAATGGTATCTGGCGGGGACGGAAAAGGGCTTTGGCTTTGTGTCAAAGAAATACCTCACGGACAGCGCGGAGGAGGCGGCACAGGCGATGAAAGCAGAAGAGGCGGCGCAACAGGCGGCAGCGCTTGCGGCGCAGCAGGCAGCGGCGGCGGCAGCCCGGCAGAAAGCGTCTTCGTCGGGCGGATCCGGCGGCGGTGGAAAGAAGGAAGTGAGTCGGGAGAACGTGCCCAACTGTGACGACGCGAGCCACGGGACAACGTACATCACGTATTCGGACGGCTCCGTCAAGGTGGTCGGGTATTAATCTATGGTATTCAGTTCGCTTGCTTTTTTGTGTATCTTTCTGCCGATCGTGTTTCTGCTGCATCTGATCGTCCCGGGCACCAAATGCAAGAATGCGGTCCTTCTGGCAGGGAGTCTGGTGTTTTACGCATATGGGGAGCCGGTGTACGTATTTCTGCTTGTCGGCTCCGCATGGATGAGTTATCTGTTCGCGCGGTATCTGGATGGCAGGAAGAACAGGGGAGTGCTCTGCGCTGCTGTTTTGTTTCATATACTTATTCTGCTTGTCTTCAAATACGCCGCTTTTCTGACAGGGATACTGAATTCAGCAGCCGGGTTAGGGTTTCCGGTTCCCGCGATCCGACTGCCGATTGGGGTATCCTTTTTTACGTTTCAGGCGCTGTCGTATGTGGTCGACGTGTATCGGGGTGAGAGGGCGCAGAGGAGCTTTGGAAAGGTGCTCCTGTACATCGCCATGTTTTCGCAGCTTGTCGCCGGACCGATCGTGCAGTACCGCGACGTGGAGAAGGCGTTGGGAGAACGCCGGGTGACGCTTGAGGACACAGCGCAGGGACTTCGGCGTTTTCTTGCCGGGCTGTCGAAAAAGGTCCTGATCGCGAACCGACTCGGTCTGGCGGCGGATGCGCTTTTTGCGGCGATGCCCGGGCAGATCAATCTGGCGGGCGCGTGGCTCGGGGCGATCTCCTATATGCTGCAGATCTATTTTGATTTCAGCGGTTACAGTGATATGGCGCTCGGGCTGGGGCGCATGTTCGGCTTTTCATTCAGGGAGAACTTTTTTTACCCTTATGTCTCGGGGAGCATGCGGGAATTCTGGAGACGCTGGCATATCTCGCTTTCTTCCTGGTTTCGGGACTACCTGTACATTCCGCTCGGAGGCAACCGCAAAGGGGAGCTGAGGACATACCTCAACCGGGCTCTTGTGTTTCTATGCACCGGAATCTGGCACGGGGCAAATCTCACGTTCCTGTTCTGGGGAATCTATCACGGGTTTTTCCTGACCGTGGAGTCGCTGGCGCAGAAGATGGGTACGGGAAGGAAACAGATAAAACTTCCCGCGTTTTTGCGGCATTTCTACACACTGCTGGTGGTCTGCGTCGGTTTCGTGATCTTCCGCGCTGAGACATTGACAAAGGGCTTTTGGTGGATCGGAAAAATGTTTGTGGGTTTCTCGCTTAGCAGTGCGGCGCTCAGTTTTGCGGCGCGCCAGCTCACGCCCGTTTTCCTCTGTGTGCTCGCTGTGGCGGTGGTCGGAGCAACGCCTGTGAAAAAGAAGTTTGAGAGATGGTGGTTCTACGAGCCCGCGTCCTATCTTGTGAGTGCGGCGGGTCTTTTGCTGTGTATGCTGCAGCTCGCGGGCAATACTTATAATCCGTTTATCTATTTCCAGTTTTAACTGTGAGGGTTTCAGGAAACATGAAAAAATGGAAACTTTTGTATGTGATTTTAATTTTTGGCGTGTGCCTTGCGCCGCTTGCGGGTATGGTCATACCTTGCCGTCAGGACAAAGCCGGGCATGAGGAGAAGGCGGATTTCCCGGAGCTGTCTTTGAAGGAAGGAGGTCTGAATGTGCAGTGGCTGTCTCAGGCGGGTGATTATTTTCAGGAGCATTTTGCGTTCCGTGAGGAGTTGGTTACGGCGAACGCATTGCTGCTGGGAGATGTGTTCCAGACTTCTGCGGACGACGGCGTAATCTTTGGCGAAGACGGATGGCTGTATTACATGGATTCACTGGACGATTATCTGGGGAGCGACCGGATGGATGAGCGGGCGCTGTTCTGTGTGGCGCACAGTCTGGCGCTTTTGCAGGAGTACGCGGGGAAGAGGGGCGTGACGTTCCTGTTTCTTCCGGTTCCGAACAAAAATACGATATACGGGGAACACATGCCATATTACTATCGCTGCAAAGCGAGCACGGAGAGGAATCTCACAAGGCTGTATAAAGCGCTGGATAAAGAGGGCGTCCGGTATGTGAAACTGGAGGAGCTTTTCCGGGAGAGTCCCGATACCCTGTACCACAAGACGGATTCCCACTGGACGAACGCCGGCGCGGCGCTCGCGTATGAGGAGGCGATGGAGGCGCTCGGCTTGCCGCATGATTCTTACCGTGACATGGACTATGAGACGCGGACGGATTTTGAGGGAGATCTGGCGGAGATGCTGTTTCCGGCGGCCGTGGTGCCGGAGGAAGAAATCTATTACGACCGGATCGACATTTTTGCCTGTGTCGGTGAAGTGGAAAGTTATTTTGACCCGAAGATCGTGACGGTAAACCCGTCCATGCAGGGCGATCTGGTCATGTATCGGGATTCGTTCGGGAACGCGCTGCTGCCGTTTTTTGCCAATTCCTTTGCGAACGCTTATTTTTCCAGAAGTGTGCCCTACCCGCTTGCCGACCTGGACCTTTATCCGGCGGACACTCTGGTCGTAGAGCGTGCGGAGCGTTTCCTTTGGGATATGGCGGGGAATCCGCCGGTCATGCCCGCGCCTTTGCGGGAGCTGCAGCCGGAGGACATGACGTTTGTCGGAGTGTATGAGCTGTCTGCCGGAAACGGGACGGAAGATGGGGCTGGGACGGAAGATGGTGCTGGAGCGCAGGGGGACGCTGGGGCGAAGGGTGACGCCGAAACGAACGCCGGCGCCGGAGCGCTGCGGCAGCCCACGCTTGCGTCGGAAGGGCAGTACTGGAAACTGGAGGGAAGGTTGGATACGGAACAGCCGGACGCGCGCGTCTATGTCCGAATTGACGACGCCGGGATTTACGAGGCGTTTCCCGTTGTGCTTTCCGCAAGCGATGCGACAAGGGAGAATGGCTACCGGCTGTATCTTCGCAAAGAGGACGCGGAACAGACGAAGAAATCCTTGCGGGCGGAGGTTTGGCTGTTGTCAGACTAGAATTGCGCTGATCGCGTTGTCTGCCGTTTCAGGAACTTTATTTACGGGACCTGATGTCGCGAAAAAGCTTTACAGGAAATAAACTTTCCATGTAAATTCTCTGTTTTTTCTCTACAAAGCGGAAGATCTGAAAAAGGCAGTCACCTTTGCGCCGTCTGAAACATTCTCAATTCGCAGATAACCGTCGTGGTGCTCACAAAGCAGCTTGCAGATATAAAGACCAAGACCGAAATGCGCGGATCGGTCCGTCTCTTCGGTAAAATACGGACTGGCTGCCTTGGGTAAAGCGTCTTTGTCAAATCCTTTCCCGTCGTCAGTGACCGAAAGCAGCAAGCCGTTATCGCGCAGCGCGAAAGAGAGCGTGATCTGGCTGCGGGCATAGCGGACGGCATTTGCGATCAGATTGTTACTTACCCGCAAGACAAAGCCAGTGTCAATGGATAAGTGCGCGGCAGGGACACTGTTTTGCAGACACAGCATTTTCCCTTTTTGCTTACAGATCATTTCCATGCTTTTGTGCAGAGCCGACAAGAAGGGCTGCAAAAGAACGGTTTTGTATTTTGGCTGTGTGTCCTCTAAACGCTGCAGATTACTCATGCTGCTCACATAGGTTTCCATGCGCGCGATCTGCCTTCCCATCGTAACGGCGGTTTCCCGCGTCTGTGGATCATCGCTTGCCTGCAGCATTTCATTATGCCCCTTCAGGACCGTGAGAGGGGTGCGCAGATCGTGGGCAAATGCGGCGTTGAGCTGTTTGCGCTCTTCAACCTGCCGCCACATTTCCGAAAAATTCTTTGCGAGCGCGGCGCGCATGATCTCAAAGGATTTGCAAAGCTGCCCCAGCTCGTCGTTGCTGCTGTAGTCGATCGTAAAGTTCAGATCATTGCCGGATACTTTTTCGGAGGCTGC
The DNA here is from genome assembly GCA_947628045.1 of uncultured Lachnospiraceae bacterium. GTDB lineage: Bacteria > Bacillota > Clostridia > Lachnospirales > Lachnospiraceae > Choladousia. Next base: position 18,648 of record CANQYP010000001.1, read on the forward strand.
GGACAGCTCTGCAAGCGGTTTTTTTAAGCGGTTTCTGTAAAACAGCAATACCGCGGCAATGAGACAGAACGCCGAATACAGCGGCGCTGCGGCAATAGAAAGAGTCTCTAAAAGAGCGATCCTATGCCTGTCGTGTTCCGAATAGGAGATAGGGTCACTGCTGACCAGAACGCCGTCGCCCAGCTGTTCGCCTTGCCTGTTTGTCAGGTAATATTTCTCACCGTATGTTGGATAGGAGGCTTTGATCGCGTTGATCCTGCTGTTGCATAAAGAAACTGTCGTCACAGAAAGAGCAAGGGCAAGCACGACAAAAGCCGCTATATATAACACAAGACTTTTTCGAAGAGATAGATTTCGCCCGGTGTGTTTTATTTGATCCATTTGTAGCCGCACCCCCAAACGGTCCCGATGTATATCTGATCCGTATAAGCGGCGATTTTAGCCCGTATTCTACGGATGTGTTCAGCGACAACGCTGCTGTCGCCCTCGCTGTCATATCCCCAGACCCGTTCATAGATCCGTTCTTTGTCAAAGACTTGTCCCGGATTTTGGGAAAGCAGCTCCACGATGTCAAATTCCTTTTTGGCAAGCCCGAGACGCTCTCCCGAAAAAAACAGGCAGCGCTCGGAGTAGTCGATCGTCAGCTCGCCGGAAAACCGGATCTGTGCCTCAAAGCTGTGCCGCGTTTCACGGCGCAGATGGGCGCGTACCCTTGCCTCAAGTTCTATAAGCGAAAACGGTTTGACGATATAATCGTCGCCGCCGACGGCAAATCCTTTTACTTTGTCCGCATCTTCAATTCGCGCAGTCAAAAAGAGGATTGGGCAGGATACATGATCGCGGATCCGTCTGCAGACTTCCAGACCGTCCATTCGCGGCATATTTATGTCGAGCAGGATAAGATCCGGCTGCCGTTCTGCCTGTTTTAATGTGTCCGCGCCGTTTGCGGCGGTCAGAACAATATAACCCCTGCTTTCAAAAAAACTGCGGAGCATTGATGTAATATCCGGCTCATCATCGGCTATCAGTATTTTACAGTTCACTTCTCACGCCTCCTTGGAGAGGAAACATACCAGCTAATTCTCAATTATTTATCTACTTTTGCATGTTCCTGTGCGTATCGCTTGTTTTCACCGGGTAGCTCGGCTCCGTCTCTGATGGAGATGCTGCATGTTCCTGCGCGTAGCGCTTGTTTTTTCACCGGCAATAAGTTCTCTCTTGTGATTATATACGGCTGACCGAACAGAATCAAGAGCCGCGAGGCAAGAAGAGGTTGAATAAAAGCCGGAAGTCCGCTATAATATCCACATGGAAATATCCTAACAAATCTCATGTTGCGGCGTATCAAGGAATAAGAAACCAAAAGAGACAAAGGGAGGGAAAGCTTATGAGCGGAGAGGTTGTTGAGAAATTGAAAAGAACAAGATCCGTGGAGGAAGTTCTGAGCATCGTGAAGGAGTACGGCGCGGAGGTGACTCAGGAACAGGCACAGGAGCTGTATGACCAATTCCATGCGCAGGGGGAGCTTTCTGACGACGAGCTGGCTGCGGTTGCGGGCGGAGAATATGCGTCGGTGTATGTGCAGGACGTGGGCTATGTGCTCTATGAGAAAGACAGAAAGTCAGCCACTTGCACAGCGACCTGCTTTTGGTGCGGGGTGGATCAGGAGTCTGCCGCGGCGAAGAGTCCCTGTACGTTCTTTCTTTCAAGAGGGATACATTCGTGGGTGTATTCGGGCGGCTGCTGATCGCAAAAGAGAAGATAGTTTGCCTTCGGCAGAAGAAAACCGTTTGTTTTGGGCAGAAGAGAACCGTTTGCTTTTGGCAGAAGAGTGAAGGGCATATTGCGAAAGAAAGCAGTATGTCCTTTTTTGTGCGTGAGTGGGGTGTGCCCCCTGACAGCGGATGGGACGGCGCATCGCAAAACATTGACTTATGCCCGCGGGAAAGCTATAATTGGAACAGCAAACCGGGCGCTGTGAAGGCTTGCCCTGGCAGGGCGGCGGGGAGGGGCTCACAGGCATTATCGAAAATGGAGGAATTTGCGGGAGTTGCCGGAAATGGAGAGAACTCGCAGATGCTGTCGAAAATGTAGAGACTTATAGATGCCGCTGGAAATGAAGGGACTTATAAGCATTTTCAGAAAAGGGAAAGTTTGCGGGAGTTGCCGGAAAGGGAGGGGCGCGTGAAACGGTCGGGGATCGCTTGGAAGGTCAGCAGAAATTCGGTGGGGAGGGCGGCACGGGCAGGCGCGGCGCTTTTGCTGCTTTTGCTGTTGTGCCTTGCCGCGAAAGGCTCCGCATCGGCGCAGGGGAAGGCGTATGTCGCGGTGTTCTACCGGACGTTTGAGGACGCGGAAGACCCGGAGACGGCGGATGTGCGCGCGGCGCTGAACGAGGCGCTTGCGGACGCCGGAATCGCGTACCGGGAGTACGACGGGGGAGACGACCCGCTGATACAGCTGATGCAGATCGTGCAGGAGAAGGACGCAATGCTGCTCATCGTGAACCCGGCGGAGCGGGGGTTCGGAGATACAGAAGAGGATACAGAAGAAGAAACAAGAGAGAAAACAGAAGAGAAAGCAGGAGAGAAAGCGGGAGAGGAAACAGAAAAGAATACCGTTGCGGATATAGGGGCGGACGTCACTGCGGATATCATCGCGCAGACGGATGGAAGACCGCTGATCTTCTTCGACTGTGAGATCAGCGAGGAGATGGCGGACGGGGCGGAAGAGCTGTGCGTGCTGGTGAACGCGGCGGAGCCGGAGACGGAACCGGAAACAGAGACCAGGACGGAAATCGAGACGGAAATCGAGACGGAAATAACGAGAGCAGAGGCAGAAAATGAGGCGGAATCGGGAACGGAAACCGAGACAGAAATCGAGCCGCCGAAGAAGAACCTTCAGGGCATGGCGGACGCGATCGCGTTGATTGCCGGAAATTACATGACCGGCGCCGGATACTTTGAAGGGATCGAGGAAGACTGGATCACCGACGGGTGGCGTGTGGACGTGCCGTGCCTGTTTTTGAAATAGGCGCGCGTGGATGCCTTTGTTTGGTGCTTAGTGGATGAAGGATAAATTGGCGAATTGTAATACATTTGCTTGTATTTAGCATACAATAGTGTTATGATATTGACAAATAGAATACGAAGGGAGATGCTTTTATGGCATTGGCAACTTTAACCGCAAGAGTAGATGAGAAAGATAAGTCCAATTTTGACAGCTTTTGTTCAAATGTCGGATTAAACACTTCTACTGCAATTAATTTATTTGTGAAGGCAGTTTTACGTGAAAACCGAATCCCGTTTGAAATCGCTCAGACTCCGGATCCTTTTTTTTCTGAAACAAATATGGCTTATGTAAAGAAATCTGTGCAGGAATTAAAAGCTGGCAAGGGCACCGCGCATGAACTGATTGAGGTGGATGATGAGTGAGATCATTTGGTCGGACGACGCATGGGAGGGTTATCTCTACTGGCAGACACAGGACAAGAGAACTCTGAAACGCGTCAACCAGCTCATAAAAGATATTGAACGAAATGGCTGCAGCAACGGGATTGGGAAACCAGAGCCCCTGACTGGTGATTTGCAGGGAGAGTACAGTCGACGTATCAATGAGAAAGATCGTCTTGTGTATCACATGGAAGGTGAGAGGCTATATATAGCGCACTGCAGGGGGCATTACGGGGATAAATGATTTTCCCGATATATGAAACACAAATCTACAGAAGAAAGAGGAACGCTATGAAGGTTGTATTGCAGGATCTGACAAAGATATTTCCGGGGCGGGGGCGGAAGTCGAAGGGCGACGTGATCGCGGTCAGCGATTTCAGCTTTGAGATCCCGGACGGCAAGCTGATCGGGCTGCTGGGACCGTCCGGCTGCGGCAAGAGCACGACGCTCAACCTGCTGTGCGGACTGGAACAGCCGACGAAAGGAAAAATATTCTTCGGGGAGGACGATGTCACCGACCTTCCGGCGGAGAACCGGGGCGTGGGCATGGTCTTCCAGAACTACGCGCTCTATCCGCACCTGACCGTGAAACAGAACATTCTGTTTCCGCTGGAAAACCTGAAGGGGGACGCGAAACTCTCAAAGGAGGAGATGCTTGCGAAGGCGCAGGAGGTCGCGAAACTGGTGCAGATCGACGAGCTGATGGAGCGAAGACCGGCTGAGCTCTCCGGCGGGCAGCAGCAGCGCGTGGCGATCGCGCGGGCGCTTGTGAAGATGCCGCGCATTCTTCTGATGGACGAGCCGCTGTCGAATCTGGACGCGAGGCTGCGGCTGCAGACGCGCGAGGAGATCCGCAGGATCCAGCGGGAGACACAGATCACGACGATCTTTGTGACGCATGACCAGGAAGAGGCGATGAGTATTTCCGACCTGATCGTCGTCATGAAGGAGGGCGTAGTCCAGCAGATCGGAAAGCCGCAGGAGGTCTACGATAATCCGGTCAATCTGTTCGTCGCGAAATTCCTCGGGACGCCGCCGATCAACGTGTTTGACGGAAAAGTGCAGGGCGGAAGGCTGTGGATCGGCGAGGACGACGTTCTTGCGGCGGACGGGATACCGGATCAGGAGGTCTATGTCGCGATCCGTCCGGAAGGCTTTGTCCTGAACGAGCAGGGCGCGTTTTCCTGTGAGCTGAAACGCGTCGAGGTGATGGGGCGCGACATCAGTGTGGTGTCTGTGAACAAAGCGAGCGAGAATGAGGTGATCCGCTCGATCATCGCGGCGGAGAATAAGGTGAATACCGGCGCCGCGAAGGTGCGTTTCGACCTCAAGCCGAATAAGGTGTTCGCCTTTGACCGTAGGACGGAGAAACGGCTGCTGTAAAACGGGCGGCTGCGGAGCGCGCGTCACTGAAACGACAGATCCGTTTCTTGTATTCGGATAAAATGGAACGCGGGCTTGCAGGTGTCCGGGAAATGAAACACGGAGGAGAATGCAGACAATGGAGAGAAGAACGATGAAGGGCTGGCTGTATCTGCTGCCGGCGATCCTTTTTCTGGGACTGTTTCTCGTGTACCCGCTGATCGACGTTTTCGTCTACTCCTTTGAGGAGGGGTACAATTTTGCGTCGCAGACCTACCACGGCGTCGGCGGCTATAATTACGCATACGTCCTGCGCGACCCGTATTTTCTGCAGGCGGTGCGCAACACATTTATCCTGGTGGTGATCACGGTGCCGCTTTCTACCGGCATTGCGCTGCTGATCTCGGCGGGCTTAAGCTCGATCAAACCGCTGCGGAACCTGTTTCAGACGATTTATTTTCTGCCGTATGTGACGAACACGCTGGCGGTCGGTCTGGTCTTCATGATCCTGTTCAAGAAGACGCCGTACACCGACGGGCTGGCGAATCTGATCCTCGGCTGGTTCGGGCGCGGACCGATCGACTTTATCGACGGACCGTATGCGGCGAAAATGTTCGTGCTGTGTCTGTACACGATCTGGATCGTGATGCCGTTCAAGATCCTGATCCTGACGAGCGCGCTGGCGTCGGTGAACCAGAGCTACTACAACGCCGCGAAGGTGGACGGCACGTCGCGTTTCCGCATTTTTGTGCGCATCACTCTGCCGATGATCTCGCCGACGCTGGTCTATCTGGTGATCACCGGTTTCATCGGGGCGTTCAAGGCGTACAGCGACGCGGTGGCGCTGTTCGGGACGAACCTGAACGCGGCGGAGATGAACACGATCGTCGGCTATGTGTACGACATGCTGTACGGCAACAGCGGCGGCTACCCGTCCTATGCGTCGGCGGCAGCGATCATTCTGTTCGCGATCGTGCTGACGATCACCTGCATCAACCTGCTGGTGAGCCGGAGATACGTGAATTATAATGTGTGAGGATAATATCATGGAGCACAAAATTGAGTACGAAAAGATAGAAAAACGGGACAGAGCCCGCCGCGCATTCACGGGCGCGGTCACATACGTGCTGCTGGCGTTTTGGGCGCTGGTCGTGCTGTTCCCGTTCTACTGGATGGTGCTGACCTCCGTGAAGAGCTACAGCGCCTACAATTCCGAGTACATACCGCAGCTGTTCACCTTATCGCCGACGCTGCAGAACTATGTGGACGCGTTCACGGCGGTGTCGCTCGGGCGCTACTTCGCGAACACGATCCTGTTCACCGCGGCGACCACGCTGTTGATGCTCGGCGTGACGGTGCTCGCGGCGTACGCGTTCGCGCGGCTCAACTTTCGCGGGAAGAACCTTGTGTTCACGCTGTTCCTCTCGCTGATGATGATTCCGAACGAACTTGTCGTCATCACGAACTTTGTCACGATCACAAACATGGACATGCGCAACACGTTCCTCGGTCTGATCCTGCCTTCGGTCACATCGGTCTTTTATATCTATCTGCTGAAAGAGAATTTCGAGCAGGTGCCGGACCAGCTCTATTACGCGGCGAAGGTGGATGGGACCTCTGACCTCAAATACCTGTGGAAGGTCATGATGCCGATCTGTAAGCCGACGATCGTGACGATCACGATCCTGAAAGCGATCGAGTGCTGGAACTCCTACGTGTGGCCGCGGCTGATCACGGACGATGAGCGGTATTTCCTGGTGTCGAACGGCATTCAGGAGATCCGCGAGAACGGGTTTGGACGCGAGAACATCCCGGCGATGATGGCGGCGGTCGTGGCGATCTCCGTGCCGCTGATCGTGATTTTCCTGATCTTCCGCAAGAGCATCATGGCGGGCGTGTCGAGAGGAGGGACCAAGGGATGAGCGGGACGAGGCATAATTTCTTTGGCGCGCTGTTGATTTTTATGATCTTATTCGCCCTCACCGGCTGCCACGGCAAGCGGGAGCAGCGCACGTTCGAGATCCCGGAGGCCTTTGACGAGGCGGGCAGCTACGAGATCACCTTCTGGGCGAAGAACGATACGAACAAGACGCAGACCGGCATCTACAAGAAGGCGATTCGCGACTTTGAGGCGCTGTACCCAAATATTACCGTGAATCTGCGGCTGTACACAGACTATGGAAAAATTTACAACGACGTCATCACGAACATTGCGACGGACACGACGCCGAACGTCTGCATCACCTACCCGGACCATATCGCGACCTACCTGACCGGGCAGGACAGCGTGGTGCCGCTCGACGATCTCTTCGCGGACGAGAGGTATGGGCTCGGAGGCAGCGAGCTGAAATTTGACTCGCCCTCTCAGGATGAGATCATTCCGCAGTTTCTGGAGGAGTGCGCCTTTAACGGCAGCCACTATGCGATCCCCTATATGCGCTCCACGGAGGCGTGTTATGTAAACAAGGACTTTGTGGAACAGCTCGGCTATACGCTGCCGGAGACGCTGACCTGGGACTTCATCTGGGAGGTCTCGGAGGCTGCGATGGAGAAAAACGCGGACGGCACGTTCAAGCTCAACGGACAGAACGTTCTGATTCCGTTCATCTACAAATCTACCGACAATATGATGATTCAGATGCTGCGGCAGAAGGACGCCGGATATTCGACGGACGCCGGAGAGATCGAGATCTTCAACGACACGACGAAGGAGCTTTTGGAGACGGTCGCGGAGCATGTGAAATCCGGCGCGTTCTCCACGTTCAAAATCTCCGGCTATCCGGCGAATTTCCTGAACGCGGGACAGTGCATTTTTGCGGTCGACTCCACGGCGGGCGCGACCTGGATGGGGACGCACGCGCCGCTTTTGGACATCAGCGAGGACAAGCTGATCGAGTTTGAGACGGCGGTCATGGAGATCCCGCAGTTCGACCCGGAACACCCGCAGATGATCTCGCAGGGACCGTCTGTCTGCATCTTCAATAAGGCGGACAGGCAGGAGGTGCTCGCCTCGTGGCTGTTCGCGCAGTATCTCTTGACGAACGAGGTGCAGATCGCCTACTCACAGACTGAGGGCTATGTGCCGGTGACCTCTAAGGCACAGGAGACGGAGGAATATCAGGACTACCTGCAGCGGGAGGGGGAGGACAACGCCACCTATTATGATGTCAAGCTGCAGGCGGCAAAGCTGCTCCTGGCGCATACGGACGACACTTTTGTGACACCGGTGTTCAACGGCTCCGCATCCTTGCGCGACGCAGCGGGGCAGCTGATCGAGACGACGGCGAAATCCGTCCGGAGAAAGCAGACGGCGGACGGCGCGTTTTTCAAAAAGCTGTATGAAGATACGGCGTCGCTGTACCATCTGGATCAGGGCGGCGCGCAGATGGACCCGGGCGCCGAGGGAGCGGGGGTGAAAGATCTGGGACCTCTGCCGCTCACCGCGAAACTTCTGCTTGCGGCTCTGGCGGCGGCATGGGCGCTGATCGCGGGGTACCTGCTTTTGGTGCAGCTCAAAAAAAAGAACAGAAAATAAACTTCTGATTGATTTCCGAAGACATTTGTGTATAATAGGGTATGAACTTTCATACCAATACGGTACTACAAGGAGGATGAAGATGAAAAAATTTACAGCATTTTTACTGACGGTATCACTGGTTCTCGGTTCTGCCGGCATGGTTCTGGCGGATGAGACGGAGACGGAGCCGACGCTCACCCCGGAGGAGAAGTCCGAGGGCGTTATGACGCACGAGGAGTACATGGCGGCGGCGGTGGACGACGAGGTCACGATCGAGACCTACGTCCAGGCAAAGCAGTCCTGGTGGGAGGACAAGGCGACGCTCTACACGCAGGACCACGACGGCGCGTACTTTATCTACAATATGACCTGCTCCGAGGAGGACTACGACAAGCTCGAGGTCGGCACGAAGATCCGCGTGACCGGTTACAAGGCAGAGTGGGAAGGCGAGATTGAGATCGCAGAGGGAGCGACCTTTGAGATCCTCGACGGCGAGTATGTCGCCGAGCCGCTGGACGTGACCGATCTGCTCGGCACGGACGAGCTGATCGACCATCAGAACGAGCTCGTCTCCTTCAAGGGCATGACGGTCGAGGCGAAGGAAGACGCGGACGGCAATGAGGCCGCGTTCGTGTACAACTGGGACGGCTCCGGACAGGACGGCGACGACCTGTACTTTGACGTTTCCCTGGACGGCGAGACCTACACGTTCACGGTGGAGTCCTATCTGTGCGACAACACGACGGACGTCTACAACGCGGTCAAGGAGCTGAAGGTCGGCGACGTGATCGACATGGAAGGGTTCCTGTACTGGTATCAGGGCGTGAACCCGCACATCACATCGGTTGCCGCGGCAGAGTAAGCGGATCCGATACAGCAGTCAGTTTCAAGCCGGTGCAAGGTGATTCCTTGCACCGGTTTTTTCTGACATAAATTTTCGCCCGTTTTCGACAAAATTGTGTATTTATCGTCACATTTCTCCCTGAAATCCGTTTCTATCTATAGAGGGGTACGCATCAGCGCAGGTGAAACATGCCGAATCTTGTTGTTTCCTGCGATAAGATTTCCTTGCCAACACATGCGGTTGATATATAATACAAGTAGTTTTTGTACGTGTCAATTTTTGGTAAGGGCCCCCAAAAATGCATCGGTGCAACGACAGAATAACGAAACAGGGGAGGAGCATGTAAATGGAAAAGCTAAATATCGCGATTGCCGACGACAACGAGAGAATGGTGCAGCTGCTGGATCAGATCGTCAGCAGTGACGAGGAGCTGGAGGTTGTCGGAAAAGCAGGAAACGGGGAGGAACTGATCGAGATCATTCGCGAGAAGAAACCGGATGTCGTATTGTTGGACATTATTATGCCGAAACTGGACGGTTTGACGGTGATGGACCGCATCAACCGGGAGCAGAATCTGAAGAAACCCGCGTTTATCGTGATCTCCGCCGTCAGCCAGGAGAAGATGACAGAGGACGCGTTTGAACTCGGGGCGGATTATTATATTCTGAAACCTTTCGACAACGATATGGTCGTAAACCGCATCAAGCGGGTGCGGTCAAGGCAGCAGAAGAGCTTTGCCAAGCCGAAGAAGGTGAATGCCTATGACAACAAAAAGGAATACATGGAGCACAATCTGGAGACCGACGTCACGAACATTATCCATGAGGTCGGCGTTCCGGCGCACATCAAGGGGTATCAGTACCTGCGCGACGCGATCATCATGTCGGTAAACGACATGGAGATGCTCAATTCGATCACCAAAATTCTCTATCCGACGATCGCGAAACGACACCAGACGACGCCGAGCCGGGTGGAGCGCGCGATCCGCCACGCGATCGAGGTCGCCTGGAGCCGGGGCAAGATGGACACGATCGACGAGCTGTTCGGCTACACGGTCAGCAACGGCAAGGGAAAGCCGACAAATTCCGAGTTCATCGCGCTGATCGCCGACAAGATCCGCCTGGAGTACAAAAGCCGGGCATAACGGGCGGCACGCATATCCGGCGGAAAACATACAATATTTCTGAAAACAGACGAAGAAATGCTTTGCATTATGCGAGAAATGCGTTATAATCAAATTAAACTCGATAATGTCGAATAAGCGGAGGTTCGTATATGAAGAAAATATTGTATGTGACATCAGAGGCGGTACCGTTTATCAAGACGGGAGGTCTTGCGGATGTGGCTGGTTCTCTGCCGAAGTGCTTTGACAAGAACGAATTCGATGTGCGCGTGATTTTGCCGAAATATCAGTGCATGAGTGAAGAGTGGAAGAGCAAGATGAATTACGTGACGCATTTCTATATGGATCTTGCGTGGCGTTCCCAGTATGTCGGCGTCCTGGAGATGCAGTACGACGGCGTGCAGTTTTATTTTATCGACAACGAATACTACTTCTCCGGGGCAAAGCCTTACGGAAACATCTATCAGGACATTGAGAAGTTCGCGTTCTTCTCGAAGGCGGCGCTCTCGGCGCTGCCGCTGATCGGGTTCCGCCCGGACATCGTGCACTGCCACGACTGGCAGACCGGACTGATCCCGGTGCTGCTCAAGGATAAATTCCACGAGGGCGAGTTCTTCCGGGACATGAAGTCCATCATCACGATCCACAATCTCAAGTTCCAGGGCATCTGGGACGTGAAGACGGTGCGCGACATCACGGGGCTGCCGGCGTATTACTTCACGCCGGATAAGCTCGAGGCGTACGGCGACGCGAACTACTTAAAGGGCGGCATCGTGTACGCGGACGCGATCACGACGGTGAGCAATACTTACGCCGAGGAGATCAAGATGCCGTTCTACGGCGAGGGCCTCGACGGGCTGATGAGGGCGCGTTCCAATTCCCTGCGCGGGATTGTGAACGGGATTGACTACGACGAGTACAACCCGGAGACGGATCCCCTGATCGAACATAACTACAACGCGCGGAACTTCCGCAAGGAGAAGATCAAGAACAAACGTGCCCTGCAGCGCGAGCTCGGGCTCAACCAGAGCGATTCGACGTTCATGGGCGGCATCGTCTCCCGCCTGACGGATCAGAAGGGCTTTGACCTGATCGCCCACATGATGGATGAGATGTGCCAGAACGACATTCAGATCGTCGTGCTCGGCACCGGCGAGGAGAAGTACGAGAATATGTTCCGCCACTTCGCGTGGAAGTATCAGGGCAAGGTGTCCGCGAACATCTTCTACTCAGAGGCGCTCTCGCACAAGATCTACGCCTCCTGCGACGCCTTCCTGATGCCGTCGCTGTTTGAGCCGTGCGGACTGTCGCAGCTGATGAGCCTGCGCTACGGCACGGTGCCGATCGTCCGCGAGACCGGCGGACTGAAGGACACGGTGATCCCGTACAACGAGTACGAGAGCACAGGCACCGGGTTCAGTTTCGCGAACTACAACGCGCACGAGATGTATTTCACGCTGCAGTACGCGATGTCCGTCTACTACAACAAGAAACGCGAGTGGAACAAGATGATCGACCGCGGCATGGCGCAGGATTTCTCCTGGCACAGCTCGGCGGCGAAGTACGCGGAATTGTACAACTGGCTGTAAAGGTTCCCTGATATTTTTTTACAAAACAGGAATAAGTTCCCTTCTTTTGGAAGATACTGTGAGCGTAACCACAAACATTCCAAAAGGAGGGAATTTTTATGAACGAGATCTCAGAACTGGATCTTCAGAATCTCCGCCACCTGATCGGCGGATTTTCGACGACGCACTGCAAGATGCAGGCGTATGCGGAGCAGGCGTCGGACCCGAACGTAAAACAGTTTTTCCAGAAGTCCGCGCAGTCGGCGATGGAGAGCAAACAGCAGCTGATGAAATTTTTACAGTAAAGGTCAGGACAGACCGAATCAACGGTTAGTGAGGTCGAAAAAACGACACAGGAGGGAAAATGATGTTGGACGAGAAGACAATGGTATCAGACACGCTGGCTGGGATCAACGGCGAGCTTGTGCGCTACGGCGAGATGATCCCGCAGACAGAGAATATGCAGCTGAAACAGACCCTGAAACAGTTCCGCAACCAGTGCGAGCAGTCTCAGGAGGAGATCTACCAGATCGCGCGTAGCAGGCAGTACTATGTGCCGGCGGCGAAGGCGTCGCGGGAGGAGATCGACCATGTGAAGTCCGTTCTCATGCAGGGCTGAGGCGAAGGACGGCAAAAGGCGGCGCGGCAGGGCAGTCCGGTCCGCGCCGCAGATAAAAACATTGCGAAACCGCAGGGTATCCGCTATACTGTCTTTAAGACGGTGTAGCGGATGTTGTCTGTTGCGGGGATTCTGTCCGAGCCGCGCGGCGCGCCGCTATGATAGAAAATGGGGTGTTTCGATGAGAAGAAAAGCTGGGAAAGGTCTGCGGAAGGAAGTCCTGTTCTGCCTGCTGCTGACGCTGCTCTGGGGCAGCGCATTCACGGCGGAGGCAAAGCCGCAGCTGAGCGAGGCGCGGCTGTCGCTGGTGAAGGGCGAGACGAGGACGCTGAAGGTGAGCGGAGCGAGCGGCAAGATCAGATGGAAGAGCAGTGATCCGCGCGTGGTCTCGGTGGACAGCTCCGGGAAGATTCAGGCGAAAAAGAAGGGGAGCGCGACGGTTTCGGCGAAGACCGGCGGGAAAAAGCTGTCCTGCAAGGTCCTGGTCGCAAACAACCGGTGGAATCAGCTGTTCAACGAATACCGCGACGACGACGGCACGAACCAGCTGCTTATGGTCAAGTACAAGGGCGGGAGCAGCGCGAAGGTGCAGCTCTATCAGAAGACCGACGGGAAATGGTATCGGGCGCTGAGCTGCCGCGGCTATGTGGGGCGAAACGGCATCGGCAAGGCACGGGAGGGAGACGGGAAAACGCCGACCGGCGTCTTCCGCCTGACACAGGCGTTCGGGATCAAGGCGGATCCGGGCGCGCAGGTCTCCTATGTGAAGGTGGATCGGAATCTGTACTGGTGCGGAGACGAGCCGTATTACAACCAGCTGATCGATATCCGGGAACACCCGCATTCCTGCCGGGGAGAGCATTTGATCGACTATGTGCCGCAGTATAATTACGGCATGTTCCTGGATTACAACAGCGAGCATACCTACGGCAAGGGCTCGGCGATCTTCCTGCACTGCATGGGACCGAATTCTTACACCGCCGGCTGCATCGCGGTGAGCGAGGAAAACATGATCCGCATTCTCCGCACGGTGGAGGATGGGGCGAAAATCTGTATTTTCCCGAAATAAAGCGCTCAATTCGCGGGCAGGCAGAATGAAATTGTGCCGTTTGAACGCTGCCTTGACCTGAAAGAAAGCGCTCAGCGCGCGGGCGGGCGGCGCAGCAGCCGGATGCGCCCTTCCTTGCCCGGGAGCAGGAAAAAGGCGAGCCAAAGGAAGGCGGCGCCGTAGATGCACAGGGAGCCAAGGAGCGATCCCCAGGACGTCCTGCCAAGGTACGGCAGGGCGTTTTGCAGCAGGAGGAGACCTGCGCTGCTTGCGACGCATACGAGCGCCGGTCGGATCAGCGCAGCGGACAGGTCAACGGAGAAAGCGCTGTCCCGGTGCAGGAGAATCAGGGAGCAGACGGTCAAAAAGACCTGGCTGAGCAAGGTGCCCGCGAAGTACCCGTCGATCCCGGTATTCGGGACGAGGAGAAGGATCGCGGCGAGGCGGATGCCGAACGCAGCTGTGTTCCAGACCGTGACGAGCGTGGTCGCCCCGAGCCCGTGCAGGATGCTCACGAGCGTTGTATTGATGTAGAGGAAGGGGCAGAGCAGGGCGAGCTTTCGGGTGTAGATCCCGGCGAGCGCGCTGTGGAACAGCAGGGAGCCGATGCTGTCTCCGAACAGGAGGAACGCGCAGAGGAAAAACAGCCCAAGCAGCAGGCTCCCGCGGAAACTGGCATCGACGGTGCCGGTTATTTTTTTGTCCTGGCGGAGCGCGCGCGCCTCAGAGACAGCGGGCAGCAGCAGGGTGCCGAGCGACGAGGTGATCGCCGTGGGAAACAGGATCAGGGGCATAGCCATTCCGGTCAGCGTGCCGTAGAGGGCGAGGGACTGTGTGCCGCTGCAGCCGGATCGGCGCAGCATCTGCGGAAGGAGCGCCGCCTCGATTCCCTGGAGGACGCAGAGTAGCATACGGTTCAGACCGAGTGGCAGGGAGACCGATACTGTCCGATCCAGATCGGCGCGCCCGGGGCGGAGGCGTTTCGGGGAAGGCGCGGTCCGCGCGGGGGAAAGCGGTGCGGTCCCAAAGCCGCGGGAGGCGGCTTTCCCATCCGCAAAGGGCGAGCTTTTCCCGTAGATCAGCTGATACGCGCAGAAGAGGGCTGCCGACAGCTCTCCGGCGAGCTGCCCGAGCGCCATGACGGAGGCGTCCATCTGCCCTCCGTTTTTCTGGAAATACAGAAAGATCAGCAGGACGGAAACGATGCGCAGGAGCTGCTCGACAAACTGCGCGGCGGCGGGGATGGAGACGTTCTTTTTGCCGAGAAAGAATCCGCCGACGCAGCCGTGGAGGGCGCCGAAGGGGAGGGAGAGCGCGACCATCTGCAGCAGGACGGCGCAGGAGGGCTCCAGCAGGAAGGAGCGGGCGATCCACGCAGCACCGAAAAACAGGGCGGCGGCGCAGGCGGCTGAGAGCCCGCCGGAGAGCAGGAGCGCGCAGATAAGGATGCGGATCGCCGATCGCTCGTCCTTCTCCGCGTAGGATTCCGCCGTAAAGCGGGAGACCGCCGTCTGGATGCCGCCGCAGGAGAGCGCCGTGCAGAACGCGTAGACGGGGAGCGTGAGCTGGAACATGCCGATCTGCGCCGCACCGATCGTGCGCGAGAGGAATATTTTATAGAAGAAACCTGCGATCCGCGTCAGGAGACCGGTGAAGGTCAGGATAAAAGTGCCTTTCAGAAGGAAGTGACGTTGGTTCATGGGATAACCGTCCGGAACGATGTTTGTACACTATATGCGGCGGGCGGGATTTTATGCTTGACAGACAGGCGGACAGGTGCTATTCTGTACACGAAATCCGAGTAAAACGCTCGGAAATAAAAAGGAGATATACCCGTCAGGGAGAAGATCATGAAATTATCAACGAAAGGGCGATACGGTCTGCGCGCGATGATCGATCTGGCGCAGTACAGCGAGCAGGAGGCGGTGTCGATCAGCAGTGTCGCGCAGCGGCAGAACATTTCCGAGCGCTACCTGGAACAGCTTGTCGCAAAGCTGAAGAAGGCGGGGCTGGTGATGAGCACGCGCGGCGCGCAGGGCGGATACCGTCTGGCGCGGTCGGCGGACGAGATCTCGGTCGGGGACGTGCTGCGGGCGCTCGAGGGGAACCTTGAGGCGGTCGTCTGCTCGGCGCAGACGGACGAGGGCTGTCAGGGCGCGGAGCTGTGTGTGACGAAATACGTCTGGCAGAAGATCAACGAGAGCATCGCGAGGACGGTCGACGAGATGATGCTCAGCCAGCTGGTGGAGGAGAGCAGAAAAGCGCAGAAGAAACGTGCGGATCAACAGCCGGACTACGGCAGCAGGAGCTGCCTTGGCTGAAAAACATACAAGTTTATGACAGAAGGAGAATGAACATGGAACGATTGATTTATCTGGACAATGCTGCAACAACTAAGACTTCGCCGACGGTTCTGGAGGCGATGCTCCCGTATTTTTCCGAGTACTACGGGAACGCGTCCAGCATCTACAGCATCGGCACAAAGAGCAAGGAGGCGATCAACCACGCCAGGGAGACGATCGCTGCGACGCTCGGCGCAAAGCCGGAGGAGATCTATTTCACCGCGGGCGGTTCCGAGTCGGACAACTGGGCGATCAAGGCGACCGCGGAGGCATATAAGGCGAAGGGAAAGCATATCATCACGTCGAAGATCGAGCACCACGCGGTGCTGCACAGTTGTGAATATCTGGAGAAACAGGGCTATGAGGTCTCCTACATCGACGTCGACGAGAACGGCGTGGTGAAACTGGACCAGCTCGAGAAGGCGATCCGTCCGGATACGATCCTGATCACGATCATGTTCGCGAACAACGAGATCGGGACGATCCAGCCGATTCGGGAGATCGGGGAGATCGCGAAAAAGCACGGGATTCTGTTCCACACGGATGCGGTGCAGGCGTACGGGCAGCTCCCGATCAACGTAGACGAGCTGAACATCGACATGCTCAGTTCCAGCGGGCACAAGATCTGCGGACCGAAGGGGATCGGTTTCCTCTATATCCGCAAGGGCGTGAAGATCCGCTCGTTTGTGCACGGCGGGGCGCAGGAGCGCAAGCGCCGCGCGGGCACGGAGAATGTGCCGGGCATCGTGGGCTACGGCAAGGCGGCAGAGGAGGCGGCGTCGACGATGCAGGAGCGCACGGCGAAGGAGATCGAGCTGCGCGATTACCTGATCGACCGCATTTTGAAAGAGATCCCGTATACAAGGCTGAACGGGCACCGCACGAACCGTCTGCCGAACAACGCGAACTTCAGTTTCCAGTTCATCGAGGGAGAGTCCCTGCTGATCATGCTGGATATGGAGGGAATCTGCGGTTCGAGCGGATCCGCGTGTACTTCCGGTTCGCTGGATCCGTCGCATGTGCTGCTGGCGATCGGGCTGCCGCATGAGATCGCGCACGGGTCGCTGCGGCTGACGCTTGGCGCCGAGACCACGAGGGAGGACATTGATTTCGTGATCGAGAAGGTGAAGGGAATCGTGGAGCGGCTGCGCAGCATGTCGCCGCTGTACGAGGATTTTGTGCGGAAATCAGGGCATTGACACCGGTGGCGCGGCGCATGGCGGAATCACGTGCCGACCGGCTGGGTGATCATAAAAAAACAAATCGACAGAGACAAGAAACAGGAGGAACACAGCAATGTATTCAGAGAAGGTAATGGACCATTTTCAGAATCCGAGGAATGTGGGGGAAATTGAGAACGCGAGCGGCGTCGGCACAGTCGGCAATGCCAAGTGCGGCGACATCATGCGCATGTACCTGGACATCGATGACAACGGCATCATTCAGGACGTGAAGTTCAAGACGTTCGGCTGCGGCGCTGCGGTGGCGACGAGCAGCATGGCGACGGAGCTCGTCAAGGGCAAGAGCATCCAGGAGGCGCTCCAGGTGACGAACAAGGCGGTGATGGAGGCGTTGGACGGGCTCCCGCCGGTGAAGGTGCACTGTTCGCTGCTGGCGGAGGAGGCGATCCATGCGGCGCTGTGGGATTACGCGCAGAAACACGGGATCGAGATCGAGGGGCTTGAGAAACCGAAGTCTGACATCAGCGAGGGCGAGGAAGAGGAAGAATACTAAAGTATGAAGAAGGGGAAAGTAGTCGTGGGCATGTCCGGCGGCGTGGATTCGTCGGTGGCGGCGTACCTGCTGCTGGAGGAGGGTTATGACGTGGTCGGCGTCACCATGCAGATCTGGCAGAGGGAGGACGACGACGCGGCGAGTGAGAACGGCGGCTGCTGCGGCTTGAGCGCCGTGGAGGACGCCGCGCGCGTGGCGCGCAAGCTCGGGATCCCGCACTATGTCATGAACTTCCGCGACGAGTTTCGGGAGAAGGTCATTTCGTATTTCATGGATGAATACCTCTCCGGGCGCACGCCGAACCCCTGCATCGCCTGCAACCGCTATGTGAAGTGGGAGTCGCTGCTGCAGCGGAGCCTGCAGATCGGGGCAGACTGCATCGCGACCGGACATTACGCGCGGATCGCGCGGCTGCCGAACGGACGGTACGCGCTGCGGCGCTCGGCGACGGACGCGAAGGATCAGACCTACGCGCTCTACAGCCTGACGCAGGATCAGCTTGCGCGCACGCGGATGCCGGTCGGGGATTACGAGAAACCGGAGATCCGCAGGATCGCGGGGGAGCTGGGGCTTGCTGTGGCGGACAAGCCGGACAGCATGGAGATCTGCTTTGTGCCGGACGGGGACTATGCGGGTTTTATCCGTGCAAACAGCGGCAGGGAGATCCCGAAGGGGAACTTTGTGACGGCGGACGGCACGGTGGTCGGCAGACACGAGGGAATCACACATTACACGGTCGGACAGCGGAAGGGGCTGCACCTCTCGATGGGACGCCCGGTGTTCGTGACGGAGATCCGACCGGAGACGAACGAGGTCGTGATCGGGGACAGCGCGGACGTCTTTACCGACCGGCTTTGCTGCAATCGGCTGAATTTCATGGCGGTGCCGGACATCGTGGAAGAGATGCCGGTGACCGCGAAGATCCGCTACAATCATCAGGGCGCGCGCGCCGTGGTGCGAAGGACTGCGCCGGACGAGGCGGAAGTGATCTTTGAGGAGCCGGTGCGCGCGGTGACGCCGGGACAGGCGGTCGTGTTCTATGACGGGGACTACGTGGTCGGCGGAGGAACGATCCTGTAGGCACGGCGCCTTGCGCATTTCGGAGAAATGTGGTTCATTATATGCGAATAAGACAAATGGAGATTGCATATGTACGGTGATTACATGGACAACCATGAGAATATCGCGACGCGCGTGCCGATGGGGAACGGTTTCTCGGAGGAGAGAACCAGGGAATCCGGGAGCCGTTACGCGGACAAGCAGACGCGGGACACGGCGGGACGGCGCGTATCCGGCGGCGGGAGCAAGAAGGGCGGCGGGCGGAACCGGCTTTTTGTTTTTCTGACGATCCTTCTGCTGGCGCTGGTTCTGTGCGCGGTGGCGGCGATTGCGCTGCTCCAGAGGAAAAGAGAAGGCACGGAGCAGGAGAACGATGCGGGGATCGCGCAGATCGCCGCGGAGGACGGTCGGACGGGAGACGATTCCGGGACTGACTTGGGGGAGCAGGCACAGGGCGTCGATGCGGACGATCAGGCTGACGCGCCGGGCGCATCAGGGACACCGGATCAGGTCGATGCGTCAGAGTCCTCGGATGTGTCGGCAGAGGGACAGCAGGACGGTGGCGATTCCACGCAGCTTGTCGACCTCGGGATCCTGGACAGCCCCTACGCCGCGCTGATGGACGCGCAGACCGGGGAGCTGCTGGCGGTGAAACGCGGCGACGAGAAGATCTTCCCGGCGTCCATGACGAAGATACTGACGGTGCTCACCGCCATCGAGCATATCCCGGATCTGGATGTGACGATCCACATGGAGGAGGACTTTTACGAGGATCTGTATGACGAGGACGCGTCGCGCGCGGGCTTTGAGCCGGGCGAGGAGGCGGTGATCCGGGATCTGCTCTACGGGGCGCTGCTCCCGTCGGGCGCGGAGTGCTGCATCGAGCTGGCGCGTCAGGCTGCTGGGGCAGAGTCCGCGTTCGTCGAGCTGATGAACCAGAAGGTGGCGGATCTGGGGCTGGTACAGACGCATTTCACGAACTGTACGGGGCTGCACAACGCCGAGCAATTCTCGACCTGCACGGAGATCGCGCGGATCCTGCAGAACGCGATGCAGAATGAGACGTTTCGGAATGTGTTCACGACGCACCACTATTCGGTGGCTCCCACGGAGATACATCCGGATGGGTTTACCTTCTGGAGCACACTGTTCAAGGCGACGGCGGACGAGGTTGTGACCGGCGGAGAGATCATCGGCGGAAAGACCGGCTATACGGACGAGGCGGGGCATTGCCTGGCGAGCGCGGCGGAGATCTACGGAAAGGACTACATTCTTGTGACCGCCGGCTGGGCGGAAGACCCGGAGAATGAGCTTTATCACATTGACGACGCATTTCGGGCGTATAATGCCCTTGGAGACGCGTTGAGTTGAATTCAGCTGCGTGGATATCATATGACAGCCGCACAGGAGGACGCTATGAGACCAGGGACTGTAAAACGACTTTTTCTCGCTGTACTGTTTCTGCTGCTGACGCCCGGAATCGCCGGAAAGCTGGAGGCAAGCGCGGAGGGCTGGAAATTCGGAGATCAGCTGACCGGGAGGGACAAAGAGGTCTACGAGCTTTTTGAGAACAATTACTCCGCGATCGTGAACTGCAGCGAGGTATATGGAATCACCCTGCCGCTGGCAAGTCCGATGACGGAGACAGAGGCGCGTTCATTTACCGGGTTTCGCGCGCAGCAGGCGTTCCTGCTGGATCACAGCGAGTTGTTCTGGATCAATTTCCTGTCGCCGGGTATGAGCATGGAGTGGAATAACGAGAGCGGCGCCTACCTCACATCGAAGGTGACGTTTTTTTCGCTGAACCGTTACGCGGGCATTCGGGACGAGATCCCGGAGGCGCAGGCAGAGCTCGCCAAGGCAGTCGCCGCGGTCGCGCGCTGCAGCGGGCGGTATGAGAAGGTGAAAGCCGCGCACGACTATGTGATCCGCCTGACGACCTACCCGCGCGACCTCATGCCGGAGCCTTATCACGCGGTGACCGGTCCGCTGCTGGGCAAGTACGGACACAACGGAGTCTGTGAGGCATATGCCTGGCTGTTTGACATTCTCTGCAAGGCAAACGGGATTCCGTGCGTGATCCTGGAGGGCGGCAACCACGCGTGGAACTATGTGCAGATGGAGGACGGCAAGTGGTATCTGGTAGACACGACCTGGGACGACTGGGATGAGATAAGCTACGACTATTTTCTCGTAGGCATGAATTCGTCCATAAGAGGGAAAAAGGTGAAAAAGACGCACAACCCGGCGACGACGGCGGATCTTTACGCGCTGAACAGCGCCGAGCCGCTTGCCTACCCGACGCTCTCGAAACAGGCGTATCCGCGGAAACCCGCTCAGATGTCTAAGACAAAAAAGCTGACCTCCGTCAAAATTAGCGGCGCGGCTAAGCAGGTGAAGGCTGGGAAAAAGCTGAAACTGAAGGCGACGGTTCTCCCGGGAGACGCCGCGAACAAGAAACTCAAATGGTCGTCGAGCAATACGCGCTATGCCACAGTGACGCAAAAAGGCGTCGTGAAGACCAAAAAGGCAGGAAAAGGCAAGACAGTCAAGATCACCGCGAAGGCGACGGACGGCAGCGGAAAGAAAGCGACGGTCAAGATAAAGATCAAATAGGAAACTTTCCTGCGGTACGTGGAGTGCAGCAGCGGAGCTGGGATCGCGGAGGGCTGCGATGGGAAACTTAAACATCTGCATGAGAAGGTGGAGCGTATCAAGGCGAACAGCCAGATGGAGGTGTCATACGTGAGGACGAGGGAATGGGAGCGACTGATACGGGAAGAGGGAAAAACGCGAAAATTGCTTGAAATGATCAGCAAGAAACTTCGCAAGGGCGATTCACAGGAGAAGATCGCGGATGACCTGTGCGAGGAGCTGGCAGTGGTGCAGCGATTCAGTGAGGCGCTGCAAAACTCACCGGAGCAGGATCTGGACATAGCGCTTGAATATCTGGAGAACGCTGGGGAATAGAAGAAAAATTCGTTCGGTCAGATGCAAAGGCTCAGCCGGTCTGGTTTTGATTCCAGACTGGCTGTTTTGCCGCCTTAATATCTCAAAGAATGGATAACGATACTGATGCTAAATATATATAATTTGTTGACAAAATAAAATTTAAGAGTATAATGAAATCAACATGTGCTAATTGATAAATGAGTTCTATTCATGTCGACGGTGATTCAGCCGACTTACCCAAAAGATAAGACCGGGAGCGTTAGATTTCTTTCGGAAGTTGATTGAAAAAAATGCATTGGAAGACTATAATGAAGGAGGATAACTGATGACTCAAACGCAAAAACTGAATAAGCAGATGCAGAAGAAGACTGTGCCGGGGAAAACGTTGCAGGAACTGAACCTGATCGACGATTTTCTTTTTGACGTGGCGACCGAGGACCTCGAGGTCTGCAAGATCATTATCGAGCTGTCCCTGAATATGAGCTTGCAGAGCATACGCTGGAGGGAGGGGCAGAAGGTCGTGCACAACCTGCCGGGACGCAGGGGGATCCGTATGGATTTCTGCGCGGAGGACACGGACGGGAACTATTTCGACGTCGAGATGCAGAAACGCAATGTCGGCAACATTCCCAAGCGTACACGCTACTATCAGGCGCTGGTGGACGCGCCGATGCTGAAGAGCGGCGAGGAGGGGTTCGACAACCTGCGACCAGTGTACATCGTCGTGATCTGTGGTTTCGACCTGTATGGGTACGGAAAGTACCGTTATTCCTTTGGCAGCTACTGTGAGGAGATTCCCGGGCTTGTCATGGGAGATGAGTGCAGGAAGATATTCCTGAACACGAAAGGGAAGAACGCTGACGAGGTAGAGAGACCTCTGGTTGATTTCCTGCGGTACGTGGAGTGCAGCAGCGGCGCTGGGATCGCGGAGGGCTGCGATAGGAAACTTAAACATCTGCATGAGAAGGTGGAGCGTATCAAGGCGAACAGCCAGATGGAGGTGTCATACGTGAGGACGCGGGAATGGGAGCGACTGATACGGGAAGAGGGAAAAACGCGAAAATTGCTTGAACAGATCAGCAAGAAACTTCGCAAGGGCGATTCGCAGGAGAAGATCGCGGACGACCTGTGCGAGGAGCTGGCAGTGGTGCAGCGATTCAGTGAGGCGCTGCAAAACTCGCCGGAGCAGGATCTGGATATAGCGCTTGAATATCTGGAGAACGCTGGGGAATAGAAGAAAATTCAGTTGGAACGCCTACTGAAAATATTTCTTCCGCACTTCCTCGACCGGCATATCCTGCCCGGTCCAGATGCGGAAGGCGGCGGCGCCCTGGTAGAGCAGCATGTACAGCCCGTTCAGGGTACGGCAGCCCTGTGCCGCGGCATCGCGCAGCAGCCGTGTCTGGCGGGGGTTGTAGATGATGTCTGAGACGAGCAGGTCGGGATGCAGCCAGGTGGAGTCAGCGATCGGCGTCGTGTCCTCGTTCGGAGACATTCCGACGGAGGTGGCGTTCGTGAGCAGACGGCTCTTCGCAAGGCAGTCCTGTACCGCGGCGTTGTCGGCAAGATCCGTCACGTCGGCACGGCAGTTCGTGTTGCGGGTGATCGTTTCGGCAAGGCAGAGCGCTTTCTCCCAGGAACGCCCGTGGCGGTTCACGATATGCAGGGCGGGGATGCCGTCGAGCGCGGCGTGCACCGCGATCGATGCGGCGGCGCCTCCCGCGCCGAGCAGCGTCATCTCGCTGATCGACGGATCGCAGCCCGCCTCGCATACAGAGCGCATATAGCCGACGCCGTCCGTATTGTAGCCGATGAGTCTGCCGTTTTCATTTTTGACCGTGTTGACCGCGCCGATCATCTGCGCGGCGGGATCGATCTCGTCGAGGAAGGGCAGAATCCGCTCCTTGTCCGGCATTGTGAGGTTGAACCCGAATACGTCCATCTGGCGCAGGGACTGGACGAGGGCGCCCAGATCCGCGTTTTTGGTATCGAAACACAGATAAACGCGATCGATGCCGAGCAGGCGGAACGATTCGTTGTACATCATCGGGGATAAGCTGTGTGTGACCGGCGTCCCGAGCAGGCAGCCGAGACGCGTGCGGCCGGTGATCTCATAGGTCATTTCTATCGGTAGGAGGGCGTTCGTCCTCGGATCCTTTCTCCCGGTTTCGGGGGTCTTTTTCCATCGCATCCGATGGTCGCTTACGCCAGATTAGTATACCATGCGCACACCTTTTTTTCAACAATCCGGAAAAGGATTTCCTTTTTGCATACGGTTATGGTAAGATAAAAAGAAAAGGAGAATGCTTATGTATGCGACGAGATGGACCGAAGAGGGGCAGCTTAGGATCCGCAGCCTGGTATTGGGCACCGGGACGCCGAAGATCTGCGTCCCGGTGATGGCGGCGAGCCCGACGGGGCTGGAGCAGGAGACGGAACGGATCCTTGCAGGTCCTTGTGATCTGGTGGAATGGCGTGCCGACGTTTACGGGAGGAAGGAAGGCGACTGGGTGGAAGAGTGCCTTGCGTATCTGCGCGATCGCATGGGTGAGCGCCCGCTCCTTTTTACCTTCCGCACGGAGGAGGAAGGCGGGCTGGGGAAGATCGGGATGGAGGAGTACGAGTCCCTGAATGAGCGCGCGGTGAAATGCGGACATGCGGATCTTGTCGATCTTGAGCTGAACCGCGGCGAAGAGCGCCTGCGCCGCATGGTGAAACGAATCCATGCGCTGGGCGGGTATGTTGTGGGATCCTTCCATGATTTCCATCAGACGCCGGGCGCGCAGGAGATCGCCGATATCCTCAGAAAGATGCAGGAACTGGGCGCGGACGTGACGAAGGCGGCGGTCATGCCGTGGTCGGAGGAGGACGTGATGGCGCTTTTAGACGCCTCGCTCCGGATGAAGAAACAGTACGCCGATCGCCCGTATATCACGATGGCGATGGGACGCATGGGCGCGGTCAGCCGACTGTGCGGCGCCCTGACCGGCTCTGCGGTCACGTTTGCGATGGCTGGGAAGGAGTCCGCGCCCGGTCAAATTGACGCGGAGCTGGTTGCGCAGGTTCTTCAGGTGCTGTAGCGCCGGGAGCCGCACGCGGATCTCTTTCTCATGGGTAAGGACTAGTCTCATTCAAGTGTCATAGCGCCGGGAGCCGCCGGTCGGCACATTCGGATTTCCTGTCGTATCCTGTCTACAAAAACAGCAGAAATGCTGCCTGTATTTGACAAATTTCACACCCCCTGTGGAGTATACTGACTTCAGTTGCATCCGCAGGGGGTGTTTTGTGTATTATGAATTTTACATAGATCAGTTTTTTCTGGAACATCTTCTCACGGGATTTCTGCTGATCGCTGTGACGGTTTCGCTGCGGCGGCAGAACGTATCCTGGAAACGCATGCTTGCCGGGAGCGCTGCGGGTGCGGCGGCGGTGACGGCGTTCGTCTGCCTGGGTATGCCCGGCTGGTATTTCGCCGGCATGCTGCTTGCGGGCACGGTGGTATTCGCCGGGACGGGCAGGGAGGAATTTCTGGGAGGACTGTTTTTTTTATTGCTGGTAAGCGTCTGTTTCGGGGGCGTCCTGCAGGCGCTTGTGAATCTGTTCGGGTTCCCGCTTTTGCTGGGCAGCGCGGCGGCGGCAGCAGCGCTCTGGCTTGCCGGGCGCTGCCTCTCGCGGCGGAAGGCGCTGCGGGACAGCCTTGTGACGGTGCGTCTGCAGTGGGAAGAGCGGACGGAGACGCTGCGCGGGCTGATCGACACGGGCAATCGGCTGGAGGAACCCCTGACGGGCAGACCGGTCAGCATCGTCGACGCGAGCCCCGCGCGCCGTCTGCTCGGCGAGGCTTGGGAGGAGCGGCGCGGATTCTATCTGATCCCGTACCACAGCGTCGGGACGGAGAAGGGCTGGATGCGCGGGGTGACGATCGACAGCATGACCGTGGAGCTGCCGCAGCGCACGGAGGTCGTCCGGCGCCCGGTGCTGGCGATCTACGAAGGAGAACTGAGCGCCGGGGCGCGGTTCCAGATGGTCCTGCATCCGCTGCACATACAGGCGGGAAAATAAGAGAGAAGAGGAGAGGAAAGATGATTGTAAAGATTGCGATGCCTCAGCGGTTTCAGTTCAGAATGGCGGCGGGATTTGGGGACGTCCTGTTCCGCAAGACCAGCGATACACATTACATCGGGGGAACCGAGGTGCTCCCGGCTCCGCTGG
Organism: uncultured Lachnospiraceae bacterium; assembly: GCA_947628045.1. GTDB lineage: Bacteria > Bacillota > Clostridia > Lachnospirales > Lachnospiraceae > Choladousia. Next base: position 44,480 of record CANQYP010000001.1, read on the forward strand.
AGCCGGAGCAGGAGAAGGCGCTGCTGGGGATGTTCGGCAAGGAGGGGGACGCGAAGGCGAGGAGCCAGCTGATCGAGCACAACCTCCGCCTGGTCGTGTACATAGCCAAAAAGTTCGACAATACGGGCGTCGGCGTCGAGGATCTGATCTCGATCGGGACGATCGGTCTGATCAAGGCGATCAACACGTTCAACCCGGACAAGAAGATCAAGCTTGCGACCTACGCGTCGCGCTGCATCGAGAATGAGATCCTGATGTATCTGCGCCGCAACAGCAAAAATAAGATGGAGGTCTCGATCGACGAGCCGCTGAATGTAGACTGGGACGGGAATGAGTTGCTGCTCTCCGACATTCTCGGCACAGACGACGACGTCATCTCCCGCGACATGGAGACGGAGGCGGAGCACAACCTGCTGCTCGACGCGATCGCCAAGCTCTCCAAGCGGGAGCAGACGATCATCCACCTGCGGTTCGGCATCAACACACAGGACGGCGAGGAGAAGACGCAGAAGGAGGTCGCTGACCTGCTGGGCATCTCCCAGTCCTACATTTCCCGGCTGGAAAAACGCATCATCAAGCGGCTGCGCAGGGAGATCGTGCGCTTTGAGTGACTCCGGTGCGGGATACGCGCCGTGTTTCCTTTGTCAAGGTCTAAAAGTTTATAAAATTTCTGCCGCGGACGAATAGCCGAGATGCAAAATGTGAATCATTTTACCAGAGAATACTTTCAGGAGGATGATCACATGGCACTGAACAAGGTAGAGATCTGCGGCGTCAACACCGCGAAACTTCCGACGCTGACCGGGGAGGAGAAGGAGTTCCTGTTTGAACGCATCAAGGCGGGCGACGAGAACGCGCGGGAGCTGTACATCAAGGGGAACCTGCGGTTGGTTCTGAGTGTGATCAAACGCTTTTCGAGCAGCAGCGAGAACGTGGACGACCTGTTTCAGATCGGCTGTATCGGGCTGATGAAGGCGATCGACAATTTCAACACAGAGCTGGATGTGAAGTTCAGCACCTACGCGGTGCCGATGATCATCGGGGAGATCCGGCGCTACCTGCGCGACAACAACGCGATCCGCGTCAGCCGTTCGCTGCGGGACACGGCGTACAAGGCGATCTACGCGAAAGAGAGCTACACGAAAAAATATTTGCGGGAGCCGACGATCAATGAGATCGCGGAGGAGATCGGCGTGCCGAAGGAAGAGATCGTCTACGCGATGGATGCGATTCAGAGCCCGGTCAGCCTTTACGACCCGGTATATACGGAAGGAGGAGACGCCCTGTACGTCATGGACCAGATCAGCGACAAGAAAAACAAGGAAGAGAACTGGGTTGAGGTCATTTCCCTGAAGGAGGCGATGAAACGCCTGGACGAGCGGGAGAAACATATCATTGAGCTGCGTTTCTACGAGGGGAAGACGCAGATGGAGGTCGCGTCGGAGATCGGAATCTCCCAGGCGCAGGTGAGCAGGCTGGAAAAGAACGCGCTCAAGAACATGCGGAACTACCTGCGCGCCTAACTGCACTTTTTCCGCGTCTCCTCTTCGTTGACTTCCACCAGGATGATGTCGGCGCCGATCTGGACAATGCATTTCCACGGAATGACGTACTCGTACTCTCTGCCGAGGAACCAGCAGAGCTTTCCGGGACCGGGGACGATCAGGGCGAGAATGAGCCCGGTCTTGCAGTCGATATCGAGGTCGCTGATGCAGCCGAGCGAGCGGCAGGTGCAGATATTGATCACTTCTTTTTGTTTCAGATCATAGAATCGCATGGACATTCCCTCAACACGAAACAGCTGTTTTATTGTATGATTCGTGATTGACAGTCGTTCCGATATCCTTTATACTTTAGGAAAAAGTAAGGGAGCCGGGGAGGAAAGCAGTATGAAATGTCCGTTTTGCAACCAGGAGAATACGCGTGTCGTTGATTCAAGACCGGCGGACGAGAACAGCGCGATCAGGAGAAGGCGCATGTGCGACGCGTGCGGGAAACGGTTCACGACCTACGAGAAGGTAGACACGATCCCGCTCGTCGTGATCAAGAAGGATCAGACCAGGGAGCAGTACGACCGCAGGAAGATCGAGGCGGGTGTGATGCGCGCCTGTTACAAGCGTCCGATCCCGATCCAGAAGATCAAGGAGATGATCGACGCCGCGGAGATGGAGATCTTCAACCTCGAGGAGAAGGAGATCGAGAGCAAGGCGATCGGCGAGATCGTCATGGACAAGCTCAAGGACCTGGAGGCGGTCGCGTACGTGCGTTTTGCCTCTGTGTACCGCGAGTTCAAGGATGTCAACACCTTCATGGACGAGCTGAAGAAGATACTGGAATAAGGATCACAGGAAAAGGCGGGCGAAGAGCCTGCTTTTTTATGCGCAGACCCGCGAGAGAAAAAATTTGCTGCTGTCGCGGTGCGCGGGTCACGCAGCGAGTAGGGAAAATCCACCCTGCTTGATTTAAGATTTTGCAAAAATCGGCAGAACGCTTGCGGAGAATGGTTCGGAAGTGATATACTGAAAACGGTATTTCTGTGACAGGAGAAAAGCATTGAAGAGACGAATCGAACAATTGCTGAACGGAATATTTGAATATAAGGTGCCGAACCTGCGGATCGAGCCGGAAAAGCTGGAGATCCACGCGGGACCGGGGGCGGCGGCGCGCGGGAGTTTTCGTGTTGCGGCGGAGGATCACCGCAAGGTTAAGGGCTTTCTCTACACGTCGAGCCCGCGCATGCTGTGCGAGCCGGTCGAATTCCAGGGGACCGAGAGCGAGATCCGGTATCAGCTCGACTGCAGCGGTTTTGAGGACGGCGTCAGGGAGCAGGGCAGCATCACGCTCTGTACGGATCTCGGGGAGTATGTCCTGCCGTACGAGGTAGTGGTCGAGGCGGCGCAGCGCCACCCGGGCGCGGAGAAGATCGGGACGGCGCAGGAGCTGGCGCAGCTTGCGCGGAAGAACTATGAGAAGGCAGCCCGGATCTTCGCCACAGACGAATTTGCCGCGCGGCTTGCCGAACGCGAACCTCAGTTCGCGGCGCTTTGCGGCAGCCTGCGCGCGCAGGAGACCGGAGCGCTGCCGCTGGAGGAATTTCTGGTCGGAACAGGCTGCAAGGAGCCGCTGGCACTTCGCGCGGAGCAGGATTCCTATGTCTGGGACGGTCTGTCCGCCCCGACGATGCAGACGATCCAGATCACGAAGAACACCTGGGGTTATGCGCAGATTACCGTCACCTCGGACGCGGGCTTTGTCCGCCCGGAGCGCAGGCAGTTCACGACGGAGGATTTCGCGGGCAGCACCTTCGGGCTGAACCTGGTGGTGGATACGAACCTGATGCATGCCGGGAACAATTTCGCGCGGATCCTGCTGAAGACAGGGCACCGGACGCTGCAGATCCAGGTGACGGCGCGCGGGGCGGAGCGCTCCCGGGCGGCGCGCGACCACCATATCCGCAGGATCATGATGAAGGAGCTGGAGTCCCTCTATGTGCGTTTCCGCCTGAAGAAGACGGATCTCGCGACCTGGGTGGAGCGCTCAGTCAGCGTGATCAACAGCTACAAAAGAGCCGGCGGACAGGACATCTACGCGGATCTGTTCCTGGTGCAGCTCTATTTCGCGGACGGAAAGAAACAGCGCGCTTTCAAGCTGCTCGAGAGCCTGGACGGCGAGCGGCGGCGCATGGACACGCCGGAGCGCTACGGATTCTATCTGTATATGACGACCTTTTTCTACCATGAGGCGGCGTATGTCGACCGCGTGGAGGAGGAGATCGTGCGGATGTTCTCCCGGGATCAGGCAAACTGGAGGCTGCTCTGGATCCTATTGTATCTCCAGGAGAAATACTTAAACGACGACAAGGCAAGGTACGAGGCGATCGCGGAGCAGTTCCGCCGCGGCTGCCGCAGCCGGATCCTGTTCCTCGAGGCGTACCAGATCCTGAAGAAGGATCCGTTCCTGATGCGGCGGCTCGGGGCGTATGAACTGCAGCTTTTGCGCTTTGCGCGGGAGGAGGACTGCCTGACCGCGGAGGTCATGCGCCAGACGGCGGAGCTGGCGGCGTACTCCCCGGCGTTTGACCAGCGGCTCTATGAGGTGCTGACAGACGGGTATCGCCTTTATCCGTCCGAGGATCTCGTGAAAGCGATCTGTCTCCTGCTGATGAAGGGAGACAAGAAGGACAGCTGTTTCTTCCCCTGGTATGAGAAGGGCGTTGCGAGCGGACTTCGCCTCACGGGACTGTATGAATATTATATGGAGACGATGGACAGCCTCGACATGGACGCCATGCCGCAGGTGATCCGTATGTATTTTGCTTATGACACCGCGCTGGATTACCGCAGGAGGGCGGCGATCTACCGCAGGATCGTGGAGAACCGGGAGGAGGATCCGCAGACCTACCGCAATTATCGGACCGCGATGGAGAAATTCACGGCGGACCAGCTCGAGACGGCGCGGATCTCGGACGATCTCGCGGTGCTGTATCGGACGTTTTTGCGCCGGAGTTCCCTGACGAGGGCATCCGCGGAAAAGCTTGCAAAGCTCCTGTTCAGCTACGAGGTGACGTGCGATCTGCCGGAGGCAAGGCAGGTGGTCGTGCATTCCGCGCGTTTTCGCAGGGAGCAGGCGTGGATCCTTGCAGATGGAAAAGCCTGTATCCAGATCTTCGACCCGGACAGTGCGCTCGTGCTGGAGGACACGCACGGTCGCCGTTTTCTTGCCGCCGATCTGTGCGGCGTCCGAAGAATGTTTGAGGATGAGGAGATGCTTTCCTGGTGCGTGCAGCTCTGCCCTGATTTTCCGGGACTGCTGCTGTACCTATGTCTCCGCTGTATGGAGGCGGGACCGGTTCAGAAAAAGACGCTTTCGTATTTTGTGGTGGCATGTGAGACGGAGGCATTTTCCGACGCGTTTCGCGATGTGATGCGGAAACAGGTGATGGACTATTATGTAAACCATTTGCGGGACGAGTCGCTGCCGGAATTTCTGGAGCATATTCCATACCTCGCCTATGTGAAGGTGGACAAGGCGTCGCTGATCACGCTCCTGGCGGAGGAGGGCAAGTGCGCGGACGCGTTCACGATCCTGGACGCTTACGGGACGGAGGGCATTGCGCTGCTCCAGCTTGTGCGCATCTGCAGCCGCATGGTGCTCGAGCTGGAATTCGAGGAGAATCCCATGCTGCTGTCCCTGTGCCGCTATTGCTTTGACCGCGGCAAATATGACGACAAGCTGCTGCGCTACCTGCTTTTGTACTACGAGGGCTCGGTGCGCGACATGAAACAGGTCTGGCTGGCGGCGGTTCGTTTTGACCTTGACACGATGCTGCTGGAGGAAAAGATCATAACGATGATCCTTTTCACGCGGAGCGGGACGCAGGGGTCGGAGGCGGTGTTCGAGTCCTACTGGAAGAAGATGGGGCGCAAGAAACTGTGCAGGGCGTATGTGAACCTCAAGGCATATGAGTATTTCGTCAAAGGCATTCCGGTGGCGGACCCGGTGTTCGCCTACATGGAGCGGGAGTACCTGTACCTGGAGCGGAAGAACCGGTCACAGGAGCAGGAACAGGTGTGTCGGCTTGCGCTTTTGCAGCATTACGCGAAGAGCCTGGAGCTCAAGCCGGAGCAGAGGAAGATCGCCGCGCAGCTGCTTGAGGAATTCGGCGCGCGCGGCATGCGGTTCGCGTTCTGGCGCCGCTTTGACGAGGATCTGCTGCGTCCTTACCAGATGGAGGGCACGGTGTTTGCGGAATATGCCTGCGACCCCGAAAGCAAGGTGACGATCTTCTATCGGCTGCGCGGCAGGCAGGAGGAGTACCGGCAGGAGACGATGAAGGATTACTTCGAGGGAATCTTCGTCCGGGAGTTTACCCTGTTTGACGGAGACGAGCTGGAATGCTATCTTGAGGAGAAGTCCGGCGACACGCGCAGGAAGACGGATCTCTGGATCCTGAAGGCGCCGTCGGGGGCGCCGGGGCGTGTCTCGAAATACGAGGCTCTGAACCGGATCGCGCGGGCGCAGCGCGCAGACGGCAGCCGCGCGGAGGAGGAGCTGGAGACCTACCTGACGCAGGAATATCTGGCGCGTGAGCTGTTTACCCTGGTGTAAACACGGGGACAGGTTCAAAAGGAGATAAGAGGGAGCTATGATACAGGCGACAAATGAACTGGTGCTGGGCATGGAGCTGAACGAACAGTATGCGCAGATCACCTATTATCACTCGTCCGTGAAGGAGCCGATGACGCTGGGGGCGTCGTCGGATTCGGAGCATGCGCTCCTGCCGATGGGGCTGCGGCAGGACAGGCAGGGGAACTGGCATCTCTGGGACGGAAGGAGCGGAGACGGGATCACGGATCTGTATCGGAAGATCGCGGGACGGGAGCCGCTCGTCTGCGGCGGGAAGAGCTACGAGCCGCAGGAGCTTTTGGCGATCTATTTCAGGCGCTGCCTTGCCAAGCTGAAACTGGCGTCGCAGGACGTCACGCTGCACATTATGGTCACGGTGCGGACGCTCGACGATCTGTGGAGCGCGGTGATCGTGGAGGCGCTCGAGCGCGTCGGGCTGGACCGCAAGCAGATCTATATCCAGGACTATTGTTCTTCCTTCTATTACCATACGATCAACCAGAAAAAGGAGCTCTGGTACCAGGACGTCGCGCTGCTGACGTACGAGGATGAGGCGATCGTCGGACAGGTGCTCCACATCGACCGCAGCACAAGACCGGCGATCGCGATGGTGAATGAGGTCGCACGCCAGCCGATGGGCAGGGACGTGCGGGGCGGGCGCAGCGATTCCGAGTGGAAAAAGGAGAAGGATCGGCTGTTCTTTGAACTCCTGAAGAAGGTGTTTGAGCGGCGGAATGTCTCCGCGAGCTATCTGATGGGGGATTATTTCAACAAGAGCTGGGCGGAGCGTTCGATCCAGTTCCTGTGCTACCGGCGTCACGCGTTTCAGGGACGGAACCTCTACTCCAAGGGCGCATGCTACGCGGTGATGGAGCGGGTCGGTATGATCGAGGACCACGGGATCATTTTCGGCGGCAGGGATATGATCGAGCGCAACCTGGGCATGGAGATGCGTATCCGCGGGAAGGAGACGTATTATCCGCTGGTGAGCGCGGGGATCAACTGGTACGAGGCGCACCACGTCTGTGAATTTATTCTGGACGGGGAGCGGGAGATCCGGGTCGTCTCGCAGCCGATGACGGAGGGCGAGAGCATTGTCCATGTGATGCGCCTTCCGGGACTTCCGTTCCGCCCGGATCGCGGGACGAGGGTGCGGATGACCGTCTGGTTTTCCTCATCGTCCTGCTGCCACATCGAGGTGGAGGATCTGGGGTTCGGCGGTCTGTACCGCTCTTCGGGGCTGAGCTGGAAACGCGCCATATGCTTTTAGGGGAAGGGAGCGTCTATGGGGTATGATCTGTGCCTGCTGAAACAGGCGGAAAAGCCATATTTTATCGAAAACATACGGACGGGCATCTACTCGCTCGAGGAGCTCTGCTTTTACCTCTATCACAATGTATACCTGATCGACGAGAGCATTCTCAACGAGGGACTGTGCGACTGGATCCGGGACGAGCTGGGCTTGACGCGGCTGTACCGCCAGCTCTACGAGCAGCTTGAGAAACAGGAGGGGGCGGCGTATTTTGTGCTGCCGATCTTCCGGGAGGCGGGTTATCTGACGCATGCGCAGATGCGGGAATTTCAGGAGCAGCTCGCAAAGCTTGAAGTGCAGTCGGACGATATGAAACAAAAGCTGCGCGGCGACTATCTCTTCCGGGAGCGCATGTACGCGCGGGCGATCGGGGAGTACCGCGGTATCCTGAAACGCAGGAACCCCGGCAAGCTGGGGACGCAGTTCTACGCGGCTGTGCTGAACAACCTCGGCGCGGCGTACGCGGGGCTGTTCCAGTTCGAGACCGCCGCGGAGTGTTTCCGCGAGTCCTACGAGCTGTCGAGGACGAAGGAGACGCTGCGCAAGTACGTCAGCGCCCTGCCGCTGTTTCTGGACGAGAAGGAATACCAGGAGCGGCTCGCAAAGCTGCGGGTGGATCCGGCGCTCATACAGGGGATCCAGGAATACAACGCAAAACTGTGCGCCGCGCCGGAGCTGAAGGAGGAGATCGCGCGCGCCGGGGAGCAGGGCGTCGGGGAAGTCCTGGAGGAGCTGAAGGAGCAGTACTGCAGGAGCACGAAAATCTAATCTTGCAATCTTGGGCTTAATCATATATACTTGCTTGTGGCAAGAAAGCAGGCGCGACAAAGCCGGATCTTGTTCCGCCGCGGCGCGCCGACACAAACAGGGAAACCATTCACAGAGGCGAAGAGGAGATCAGTTATGGAAAAAAAGGAATTGCTCTACGAGGGAAAGGCAAAGAAGGTTTACCGCACGGACAACGAGGATGTGCTGATCGTGGACTACAAGGACGACGCGACGGCGTTCAACGGTCTGAAAAAGGGGACGATCACCGGTAAGGGCGTGATCAACAACCGCATGACGAACCATGTGTTCCAGATCCTTGAGAAGGAGGGCGTTCCGACGCACTTTATCGAAGAGCTGAGCGACCGGGAGACCGCTGTGAAGAAGGTGGAGATCGTTCCGCTCGAGGTCATCGTGCGCAACATCGCGGCGGGCAGTTTTTCAAAGCGCTTAGGCGTCCCGGAGGGCACGCCGTTTGCGGCTCCGACGCTGGAGTTCAGCTACAAGAACGACGAGCTGGGCGATCCGCTGATCAACGACTATTTCGCGATCGCGCTGAACCTTGCGACGCGGGAGGAGATCGAGACGATCACGAAGTACGCGTTCAAGGTGAACGAGGTTCTGAAGAACTATTTCCTGCAGGCGAACATCGAGCTCGTGGACTTCAAGATCGAGTTCGGACGCTATCACGGGCAGATCATTCTGGCGGACGAGACCTCGCCGGATACCTGCCGTCTGTGGGACGCGACGACGCATGAGAAACTGGACAAGGACCGTTTCCGCAGGGACCTTGGCAATGTCGAGGAGGCATACAACGAGGTGTTCCGCCGTCTCGGACTGGCTTAAGTGTTTGGAACCTGGGCGGGAGATGAGGAAAAGAATGAATTCTGAGATTCATGAGATGGCGGAGCCGGAGGATAAGCTGCGCGAGGAGTGCGGTGTTTTTGGCATGTACGATTTCTCGGGAGAGAACGTCGCGTCGTCGATCTATTATGGACTTTTTGCGCTGCAGCACCGCGGGCAGGAGAGCTGCGGGATCGCGGTCAGCGATACGCGGGGACCGAAGAAGAAGGTGCTGTCGCACAAGGGCATGGGGCTTGTGAACGAGGTGTTCACGGGCGACCATCTGGCGGCGCTGAAGGGCGATATCGGCGTCGGGCATGTGCGCTATTCGACCGCGGGCGGGAGCACGCGCGAGAACGCGCAGCCGCTGGTGCTCAACTATATCAAGGGTACGCTGGCGCTCGCGCACAACGGCAATCTGATCAACGCGAACGAGCTCCGCAGGGATCTGGAGTACACCGGCGCGATCTTCCAGACGACGATCGACACGGAGGTCATCGCCTACCACATCGCCAGGGAGCGCGTCCGCTCAAAGGACGTCGAGGGCGCGGTCGCGAACGCGATGAAAAAGCTGGTGGGCGCGTACTCACTGGTCATCATGTCGCCGCGCAAGCTGATCGGGGCGAGGGATCCGTTCGGGTTCCGCCCGCTGTGCATCGGCAGGAGGGACAACGCGTACATTCTCGCGTCCGAGACCTGCGCGCTGGACACGATCGGCGCGGAGTTTGTCCGGGACGTCGAGCCCGGGGAGATCGTGACGATCAGCCCGAAGGAGGGCATCGTGTCCGACCGCAGCATGTGTCTGCCGAAGGAAAAGACGGCAAGGTGTATTTTTGAATACATCTATTTCGGAAGACCGGACAGCCGACTGGACGGCGTCAGCGTCTACCAGTCGCGGATCCGCGCAGGGCGTTTCCTCGCGATGGATTCTCCGGTGGACGCGGATCTCGTGGTCGGCGTGCCGGAGTCCGGCAACGTGGCGGCGCTCGGCTATTCGCTGGAGTCCGGGATTCCTTACGGGACTGCGTTTGTCAAGAACGGCTATGTGGGGCGCACGTTCATCAAACCGAAACAGAGCAGCCGGGAGTCGAGCGTCCGCGTGAAGCTGAACGTGCTGCGCGAGGCGGTGGCCGGGAAGCGGATCTTCATGATCGACGACTCGATCGTCCGCGGGACGACGAGCGACCGGATCGTCCGCATGCTGCGCGAGGCAGGGGCGCGGGAGGTACATATGCGCGTCAGCTCGCCGCCGTTTCTCTACCCGTGCTATTTCGGGACAGACGTGCCGGCGCGGGAGCAGCTGATCGCCTACAACCGCACACTCGAGGAGATCCGCGCGATCATCGGCGCGGATTCGCTGGGCTATCTGCGGCTGGAGCGCCTGCAGGAGCTGACGGAAGGGCTGCCGATCTGCCACGGATGTTTCACGGGACAGTATCCGGTGAGACCGCCGAAGGAAGATATACGTGGGGAATATGAACGATAAACACGAACGCAGCGTCGGGGACATCGCAAGCTGTGACTGCTTGCAGGCAACAGCAGGCGATGGCTCAGACGATATGTGAGTGTAACGAACACCGAGGAACCGCAGGTTCCGAGGCTGCGTTTGTGACAGACAAAAGACTTGATGAGAAAGGATAGATAATATGGGAGACCGCAACGACCGATATGTGAGTCCTCTTTCTGAGCGCTACGCGAGCAGGGAGATGCAGTACATCTTCTCGCCGGACATGAAGTTCCGCACGTGGAGGAGGCTGTGGATCGCGCTGGCGGAGACGGAGCAGGAGCTTGGGCTTGATATTACCGACGAACAGATCGCGGAACTGAAAGCGTTTCAGGACGACATCAACTACGAGGTGGCGAAGGAGCGCGAGAAGGTCGTGCGCCACGACGTGATGTCGCATGTGTACGCCTACGGCGTGCAGTGTCCGAAGGCGAAACCGATCATCCATCTCGGCGCGACGTCCTGTTACGTGGGGGACAACACGGACATCATCGTGATGACCGAGGCGCTGAAACTTGTGAAGAAAAAGCTGGTCAACGTGATCGCGCAGCTTGCGGATTTCGCGATGAAGTACCGGGATCTGCCGACGCTCGCGTTCACGCATTTTCAGCCTGCGCAGCCGACGACGGTCGGCAAGCGCGCGACGCTGTGGGCGCAGGAGTTCCTGATGGATCTGGAGGATCTGGACTATGTGCTCTCCACGATGAAACTGCTCGGCTCGAAGGGGACGACCGGCACACAGGCGAGTTTCCTGGAGCTGTTTGACGGCGATCAGGCGAAGGTCGATCAGCTCGATCCGAAGATCGCGCAGAAGATGGGATTTTCCGCGTGTGTTCCGGTGTCGGGGCAGACGTATTCGAGAAAGACGGACACGAGAGTGCTCAATGTACTCGCGGGGATCGCTGCGAGCGCGCACAAGATGTCGAACGACATCCGGCTGCTCCAGCATCTGAAACAGGTGGAGGAGCCGTTTGAGAAGACACAGATCGGCTCTTCCGCGATGGCGTACAAGCGCAATCCGATGCGCAGTGAGCGCATTGCCTCGCTGGCGCGCTATGTGATCTGCGACGCCCTGAATCCGGCGATCACCTCGTCTTGCCAGTGGTTCGAGCGGACGCTGGACGATTCCGCGAACAAGCGGCTTTCCGTGCCGGAGGGATTCCTCGCGGTGGACGGGATCCTCGATCTCTGCCTGAATGTGACGGACGGGCTGAAGGTCTACCCGAAGGTGATCGAGCGCCAGCTGATGGCGGAGCTGCCGTTCATGGCGACCGAGAACATCATGATGGACGCGGTGAAGGCGGGCGGCGACCGGCAGGAGCTGCACGAGAAGATCCGCACGCTCTCGATGGAGGCGGGACGGAATGTGAAGGAAGAAGGCAAAGAGAACAATCTTCTGGAGCTGATCGCCGCAGACCCGTCGTTCGGCATGTCGCTCGAGGATCTGAAGAAGTCGATGGAACCGTCGCGCTATGTCGGACGCTCGAAGGAGCAGGTGGAGCGTTTCGTGGAGACGGTGGTGAGACCCGTGCTTGCGCAGAACGAGGAACTGCTCGGCGTAAAAGCGGAGATTAATGTTTAATTAAGAGTGGGGCACAGACAGGAACCGCAGGGATTTCCGGGCGTTTTCCGGCACAAACCGTTTGATGTCGGTTTTGCCGGGAAATGCCCAGGAAGGGTACCGTGCGGTTCCGTCCGGGTAATGTTAATATAACATGAAATATGTATATTTTGGAGGAAACGAATATGGTACAGGCGGTTGTAGGAGCAAACTGGGGCGACGAGGGAAAGGGCAAGATCACGGATATGCTCGCGGAGAAGGCGGACATTATCGTGCGCTTTCAGGGCGGCGCGAACGCAGGTCACACGATCGTGAACAACTACGGGAAATTTGCGCTGCATACGCTCCCGTCGGGCGTGTTCTACGGACATACGACGAGCGTGATCGGCAACGGCGTCGCGCTCAACATTCCGACGCTGTGCGGTGAGGTGAAGAGCATTGTGGACCGCGGCGTTCCGAGACCGAGGATCCTGGTGTCCGACCGCGCGCAGATCGTGATGTCCTATCACATTCTGTTCGACCAGTACGAGGAGGAGCGGCTGGGCGGAAAGTCCTTCGGCTCGACGAAGTCCGGCATTGCGCCGTTTTATTCGGACAAATTCGCGAAGATCGGGTTCCAGGTGAACGAGCTTTTCGATGAGAAGACGCTCGAGGACAAGGTGCAGCGTATCTGCGCCCTCAAGAACCCGATGCTCGAGCATCTGTACCACAAGCCGCTTTTGACCCCGGAGGCGCTGCTGGAGGAGCTGCACGGCTACCGCGAGATGATCAGACCGTTCGTGTGTGACACGTCCGCGTTTCTGTATCAGGCGCTCAAGGAAGGCAAAAACATTCTGCTGGAAGGGCAGCTTGGCTCGCTGAAGGACCCGGATCACGGCATTTATCCGATGGTGACGTCTTCCTCGACGCTTGCCGGATACGGCGCGGTGGGCGCCGGGATCCCGCCGTACGAGATCCGCAAGGTGATCACGGTCTGTAAGGCGTATTCGAGCGCGGTGGGCGCGGGAGCGTTTGTCAGCGAGCTCTTTGGCGACGCGGCAGACGAGCTGCGCAGACGCGGCGGAGACGGCGGCGAGTTCGGCGCGACGACCGGACGCCCAAGGCGGGTGGGCTGGTTCGACTGTGTGGCGTCCAAGTACGGCTGCAGGCTGCAGGGCACGACGGATGTGGCGTTCACGGTGCTCGACGTGCTCGGTTACCTCGACGAGATCCCGGTGTGCGTGGGCTATGAGATCGACGGCGAGGTGACGACCGACTTCCCGACGACGGCGCTTTTGGAGAAGGCGAAACCGGTGCTGAAGGTTCTGCCCGGCTGGAAGTGCGGCATCCGCGGCATCCGCAGCTATGCGGAGCTCCCGGAGAACTGCCGGAAGTACATCGAGTTCGTGGAAGAGCAGATCGGTTTCCCGATCACGATGGTCTCGAACGGACCGGGGAGAGAGGATATCATCTATCGGTAATCAGAAAAGAAAAGGAACGATGCCGCCGACAGGTCCACGGACTTGCCGGCGGCATATTTGTCAGGAGAGGGTTTGCCTGTCGGGAGAGGTTTCGCCGGGAGTTTCCGCGCAGAGCAGCCGTTCCAATTCTGCCATCGCCTGCGCCGGATCCCGGAACACGATTCCATGGAACCCGAGCCGCCTTGCTGCCTCGACATTACAGGGGACGTCGTCAAAGAATACGGATTCTTCGGGACGGATGTCAGGATAGCGCGCGAGCAGGGAGGCGAAGATCTCCGGCTCCGGTTTGACCTGTTTTACCTCGTACGAAAAGAGACCGCCGTCCATGAGCGGCAGGAAGTCGAGCGCGTCGCGCGTCTGGTTGATCGCGTAGCTTGAATAATTTGAGAGATAATAGACCTTAAAACCGCGGGCTTGAAGGCTGCGGACCAGATCGCAGGCGTAATCGCGTCTGTGGATGGTGTGGCGCAGACCGTGGAACACGGTCAGAATGTCCTCGGCGTACTCGGGCGCGGCTGCGGTCATCATCGCCTTGATCTCATCAATGGGGAGTGCCTCGCGGTCGAGTTCAGCCCACGATTTGCTCAAAAAGGTCGCCCTCGCGATCACGTCTGCCTTCTCTTTGGGGAAGTGAAAGAGATCAAGATAGCTCTTCCAGTCGTAATCCGCCAGCACGCCGCCGATGTCAAATATAATGGTTCGGATCATTGCGAAATCCCCTTCCGTTCTCAGCTTTTGAATTCCCGATCATGTTTACAGCTCTGCTTTATGTATTTTCTGGTCTTATTTGTATTTCTGTTTTGCGAATCTCCAGCCTCATTTGTCTTGCTGCTTTTTGGAATTTTTCGTGTTTTCCGTTTCCTTGTCCCGGTCGGAGAGGTGCCGGTTGTCCAGCACGCGCGTGATCAGGATCATGCCGTAGAGCAGGCAGGGCACGATCACGGTGCACACGATCGACGCCATCAGCATATTGTTGGCATTCGGGCTGGAGCTGAGCGCGAAAACGAGCGTGACTACGTACATGCCGACCAGGATCACGACGCCGAGCAGCGCGAGGATACGTCTTAATTTCTGCATGGAAGATTACCCCTTTCTGTTTACAAATATCCTATCACAAAATACGCGTTCGGACAAGAATTATGGAACGTTCTGCGCCTGTTTCCGCCAAAGAAAAGCTTGCCTTTGTAAAAGGATTGGAAAAACTTGGAGAATTCGTTGATTTTATCCGGGATTGCGTGTAAAATATCTGGCAAAGATTTCATTTAGAATGGAATCCTGCGGGCATACTTTACAATGAAACAATTGGCTGTAAGAAAAGACGGAATACAGGAGGTTATCAGATGAGACGTGGAAAAATCAAGCTTTTGCTGGCGCTGGTGATTCTGCTGGCGCTCGGCGTATATTACTATGTGGCGCTGCCGGCGATCAATCTTCATTCGAGCGGACTGTGGATCGTGCTGCTGGCGCTTTTGCTGATCGCGCTCGTGTTCAGCATCGGGAGGAAGATACGGGTACAGACCTTCGGGGATCTAAGGGATCTGAGAGGCGAGATCCGCGCGCGGCGCGCGCCGAAGATCTTCCTCACGCTGTTCCTGCTGGTGCTCGTGGTCTACCTGGCGGGCTCGGTGCTGTCTTCGCCGATCGTGAACGCGGGCAAGTACCGCGACCTGCTCGTGCCGGAGACCGGAAATTTCGCCGAGGACATCAAGCAGGTGAATTACAATCAGATCCCGCTGCTCGACAAGGATTCGGCGGAGATCCTGGGCAACCGCAAGATGGGCAGCATGGTGGACATGGTGTCGCAGTTCGAGGTGAGCACGCTGTACTCGCAGATCAACTATCAGGGGCGCCCGGTGCGCGTGACGCCGCTGGTGTACGCGAGCCCGATCAAGTGGTTCACGAACCGCAAGAACGGCATTCCGGCATACATCAGCATCGACATGGCGACGCAGAACACGGAGCTTATCAAGATCCCGGAGGGGATCCGCTACTCGGAGTCCGAGTATTTCAACCGCAACATTTACCGGCACCTGCGTTTCCATTACCCGACCTATATCTTCGACCAGCTCAGCTTTGAGATCGACGAGGAGGGGACGCCCTACTGGATCTGCCCGGTGAAGAAGTTCTCGATCGGGCTGTTCGGCGGACAGACGATCGGCAAGGTCGTGCTCTGCAACGCGGTGACGGGCGAGTGCGAGTCGATGGACGTGGAGGACTGTCCGACGTGGGTGGACCGCGTCTACCCGGCGGATCTGCTGATCCAGCTCTACGACTATCACGGGACGCTGATCAACGGGTTCATCAACAGCGTGCTCGGACAGAAGGGCTGCCTGGTGACGACGGACGGCTACAATTACCTCGCGCAGGACGACGACGTGTGGGTGTACACGGGCGTGACCTCTGTGAGCGGCGACCGCTCGAACGTGGGGTTTGTGCTCATGAACCAGCGCACGATGGAGACGAAGTACTATGAAGTCGCCGGGGCGGAGGAGTATTCCGCGATGGGATCCGCCGAAGGGCAGGTGCAGAACCTCGGTTACCGCGCGACCTTCCCGCTGCTTTTGAACATTTCCGGCGAGCCGACTTATTTCATCGCGCTGAAGGACAACGCGGGGCTGGTGAAAAAGTACGCGATGGTGAACATTCAGCGCTACCAGAACGTGGCGATCGGGGATACGGTGCCGGAGTGCGAGCAGACCTACGTGAAGATGCTCGGGCTGAAGAACAAAGGCGCGGCGGCGGGCAGCGATCTGCAGACGGCGGAGGGGAAGATCCGACGCATCGCGCAGGCGGTCGTGGACGGGAATACGCATTTCTATGTCATGCTCGAGGGGCGTGACGAAGTGTTCGATCTGCCGGTCACGGATTTCATGGACATCATCCGCTACGAGGAGGGCGACGAGATCACTTTGTCCTATGCGAAGGGAGAGCCGGTGTGCACGGTGCTCTCGCTGGACGGCGGACAGGGGAGTGCCGCCTCGCAGGAGGCGCAGTCTGCCGCGGACGAGGAGGCGATGTCAGAATCCGGGGATGTCTCGGGCGCGGAAGGCGGGGAGGAGACTCAGGCAGAAGAGGAAACCGTGAAGTGAAAAGTTTATTTCCACTTTGAAAAGTACCAGAAAAAAAGTGGCATTTACTCATACAGAAAGCAGTGA
>CANQYP010000002.1 GCA_947628045.1 uncultured Lachnospiraceae bacterium
GTGAAAGCGGTGGACGGCGTCACCTTTAACCTGAAACGCGGAACGACGATGGGGCTCGTGGGCGAGTCCGGCTGTGGCAAGACGACGACGGGGCGGACGATCCTGCGCCTGTCCGGCGAGAAGACGGGCGGGCAGGTGCTATTCAACGGGAAGGAAGTGTATGATCTGTCCGCGAAGGAGATGCGCGCGATGCGCACGAAAATGCAGATCATCTTTCAGGACCCGTTCTCGAGCCTTTCCCCGCGGCTCCCGGTCGGAGAGATCATCGGCGAGGCGGTGCGCGAGCACAGTCTGGTGCCGAAGGCGGAATTCAATGATTATATTGATCAGGTGATGGACAACTGCGGGCTGCAGCCCTTCCACAAGGAGCGCTATCCGCACGAGTTCTCCGGCGGGCAGAGACAGCGCATCTGTATCGCGCGCGCTCTGGCGCTCAACCCGGAGTTCGTGGTCTGCGACGAGCCGGTGTCGGCGCTCGACGTCTCGATCCAGGCGCAGATCATCAACCTTCTGAAGGAGCTGCAGGAGCAGTACAAGCTGACCTACCTGTTCATCTCGCACGACCTGTCGGTCGTGGAGCATATCTCCGACACGGTGGGCGTCATGTATCTGGGCAATCTCGTGGAGTATGGCAGGACGGAGGATATCTTCCGAAATCCGCTGCACCCGTACACGAAGGCGCTGTTCTCGGCGATCCCGATCCCGGATCCGAACGCGAAGATGAACCGGATCGTGCTCGAGGGTTCGATCCCGTCTCCGGCGAATCCGCCGTCAGGCTGCAAGTTCCACACCCGCTGCGCGAACTGCACGCAGCGCTGCAAGGAGGAGGCTCCGGCGCAGCGCGAGGTGGAGCCGGGGCATTATGTGGTCTGCCATCTGTACGACAAGTGAGGAAACCGGACAGCCGGAAAGCCGGAAGGTCTGCGAGGCGGCAGTGGTGAGAAAAGAGAGCTGGATTGTCTGAAAAGCGAAACGTTTGCGAGGTGGCTGTGATGAGGAAAGCGGGAGGAAACGGGGATTCGGACGCAAAGCTGCATAGAGAGACCGTGGAGGACGACGGGCGTACGATCGCGGATATGAGCGCGGTCGAGAGTCCGAATCTGTTCCGAATCCGCAGACCGGGATCCGCGCAGGGCACATCTTTGGAGCGCAGACAGTCAAAAAATCCGCCCCCGGAGGATCCGGCTGGGAGGGCTGCGGAGCGTCCGTGGGAGCAGCCGGATCTGCTGACTCCGCGGGAGCGCCGCATGTATATGCTCGGTGCGCTGAAAGCCGCGCTGCTCATCGCTCTGGCGTTTATCGCGGGGCTCGGTCTGCTGATCCTGATCCTGCTCCGAATCTGGACGTAAGGGACGGCTGCCCAAATAAAAGTAGAATTCAGAAAAAGCCCGTGTTATAATGTTGTGTAAGGCAGCAGGAAACACGGGCTTTTTCGGAATTTACTGTGTTGTGCAGGACAGCGGGAAACACGGGTTTTGCTGAGCGGAGAAAGAATTTCGATGTATTGTGTGGTTTGGGCTGAAGAATGAGGACTTCTATGAATCCAATCTATGAGGAAAACGTACAGGCGCTCGACTTTATCGAGACAGCGACGGATATTCTGCGCAACGCCAGAAACGAGCTGTATCTGAACATGCGGTTCCTGGACGTGGCGCTGTCGTTGCTTGCTTTTTTGCCGGACGCGCAGATCGCCGGGACGGGGACGGACGGGAGCATTCTGTACTTTCAGCCGGACGCGCTTGTGGCACTGTTCCGAAAGGGGCGGCAGAGCGTGAACCGGCAGTATCTGCACAGCATCGTGCACTGTCTGTTTTCCCATCTGTGGAACCGAGGGGAACGGGACGGCGAATACTGGAGCCTTGCGTGTGACATCGCGGCGGAGTATGTGATCGACGGGCTGTACGTGAAGGCGGTACACCTGCCGAAGTCCGGGCTGCGGCGGGAGCTGTACCGGATGCTGGAGAGCACAGAGGGATTGCAGGAGGCAAAGAAAGACAGACGTGCGGTCGTCACCGCCGAGCGCGTCTATCGTTTTCTGTGCAGGATGCATCCGGTGCAGGCGCAGCTCGACGTGTGGAAACGGGAGTTCCTTGTGGACGACCACCGATATTGGGAGCAGGAAGACCCGAAGAAGAGCCCGAGTCCGCAGCGGCAGAAGTGGGACGATATCCGCGACCGGATGCAGACGGAGCTGGAGACCTTCTCGAAGGAGGCGAGCGGCGACACGAGGAGTCTGGAGGAGCAGCTGAGCGCCGCGAACCGCAAGCGTTATGATTATCGGGAGTTTTTGCGGAAGTTTTCTGTGCTGAAGGAAGAGATGCAGGTCGACCTGGATTCGTTCGATTATATTTTCTACAATTACGGCATGGAGCTGTATGGGAACATGCCGCTGATTGAGCCGCTGGAGACGAGGGAGGTGCAGAAGGTCGAGGATTTCGTGATCGTCGTGGACACCTCGATGTCCTGCAAGGGCGAGCTGATCCGGCGCTTTCTGGAGGAGACCTACAGTGTGCTGAGCGAGTCGGAGGGTTTTTTCCGGAAGATCCATGTGCATATCCTGCAGTGTGACGACCGGGTGCAGGAGGACGTGCTGGTGACGAGCCGCGAGGAGATGCAGGATTATCTGGAGCATTTCACAGTGCGCGGATTCGGAGGGACGGATTTCCGCCCGGCGTTCGCGCGGGTGCAGGAGCTGCTGCTGCGGCAGTGCTTTACAAAGCTGCGCGGGCTGATCTATTTCACGGACGGGTACGGGACGTTTCCGGTGAAAAAACCGCCCTATGAGACAGCGTTCGTGTTTATGAAAGAAGATTATCGGGACGTGGACGTGCCGCCGTGGGCGATCAAGCTGATCATCGGGGAAGAAGAACTGATGACCGCGGAAAAAATCAAAATGATCTGAGAGCGAAGAACAGAAAAGCAGATTGAAAAAATCCGGCAACAGAAGGATGTACGGAGGAAAGCCGGGCAGGAGTGCTGGCGAAAAAGGCTGTACAGAGGAAAGCCGGGCAGAAATGTCGGATTGAAAAAGAGTAGACGGTGGAGAGCAGAGATGAACATTAAGAGGGCGAAACAGGAGATCAAGGATACGATCGAGGCGTATCTATTGAAGGATGAATACGGGGAATATGTGATCCCGCAGATCCGGCAGCGGCCGGTGCTGCTTTTGGGCGCGCCGGGCATCGGCAAGACGCAGATCATGGAGCAGATCGCGAAGGAGTGCGGGATCGCGCTGGTGGCGTACACGATCACGCACCACACGAGGCAGAGCGCGATCGGGCTGCCGTTTGTCTCGAAACAGAACTTCGGCGGGCGGGAGTACACGGTGACGGAGTACACGATGAGCGAGATCGTGGCGTCGCTCTATGAGAAGATGGAGAAGACCGGGCTCTCGGAGGGCATTCTGTTCATCGATGAGATCAACTGCGTGTCGGAGACGCTCGCCCCGGCGATGCTGCAGTTTCTGCAGTGCAAGACCTTCGGGAGCCATGCGATCCCGCAGGGATGGATCATCGTGGCGGCGGGCAATCCGCCGGAGTACAACAAGTCGGTGCGCGAGTTCGACGTCGTGACGATGGACCGCGTCAAGAAGATCGAGGTGGAGCCGGATTTCGCGGTCTGGAAGGAATACGCGCAGCTGCAGCAGCTCCACCCGGCGGTGATCTCGTACCTGAACACGCGGACGGCGCATTTCTACAAGATGGAGACGACGGTGGACGGCAGGAAGTTCGCGACGCCGCGCGGCTGGGAGGATCTCTCTCAGATGCTCGCGGTCTACGATGCGCTCGGCAAAGAGATGGATCGCGAGGTGGTCGTGCAGTACATCCAGCACGAGACGATCGCAAAGGATTTTGCGAACTATCTGGAGCTGTACCGCAAGTACCAGATGGATTATCAGCTCGAGGAGGTGCTGGAGGGGCGGATCGATCCGCTGCTGCTGAAAAAGGCGGCGCATGCGCCGTTTGACGAGCGGCTGAGTGTGGTTGGTCTTCTGCTCGGGCGCTGCCGGAATCGTTTTGCGGAGCTGATGCGCGTGGAGCAGGCGACGGAGCTGTTCTACGGAGAGCTGAAAAAACTGAAAATGCACTTACTTTCCGGAGAAACCGGCGGCGAACCGACGGGAGTGAACCTGCAGACGGACAGTGGAAGAGAGGCAGTTGGCATTGCAGACAGGGTGATTGCAGCAGAGAGAACGGATAATGCCGAAAAAGGAAATAGGGGTTCAGAATTTTTGAGCGTAGACGAAATTTTGAGCGCCGTGCTTGCCGATTTTCAGGCGGAGACTGAATGCAGAAAGACGGCGGAGCTTTTGACGAGACAGGAGGAACAGACTCGCCGCCGGGTGACAGAACTGCTGGAGCAGTATCGGCGGGAACTGCGAAAGGAGGACGTGCCGGACGGCGAGACCGCGTTCGCCCGGATCCGGGAGTGGTTCGACGGGGAGCAGGACGCGCTGGAGCGGGAGCTTGCCGATGCCGGGGCGATGCTGGAGCACGCGTTTGACTTTCTGGAGGCGGCGTTCTCCGCGGGACAGGAGATGGTCATCTTCGTCACGGAGCTGAACCGGGATCCCTACAGCGTGCATTTCCTGCAGGAGTACGAGTGCGAGCGCTATTACCGCTACAACAGAGAGCTCCTGTTTGAGGAGAGCGGGAGGGCGATCGAGGCGAGGCTGCGGGAGGTTCATTTCTCCGATTGACAGAATACGTCTAATGTGTTAGACTACACGTGAAGTCTAATGCGTTAGACGTAATTTTTTTATGGAAATAATGAGAAATGATCTGCAGCGACAGGGGATGTTGACAATTATTTTGAAGTTACAAGGAGCGAACTTTATGGACACACCGAAGATCTTTGAGAGCGAATATCGGTTCTGCCTGATCCTGTGGAGGCACGAGCCGATCAACAGCACGAAACTGGCGAGAATCTGCAAGGAGGAGCTTGGCTGGAGCCGGACGACCACGTACACGGTCATCCGCCGTCTGAGCGATCGCGGGGTCGTCAAAAATGAAAACGCGGTCGTCACCTCGCTGGTCAGCAAGGAGGAGGTACAGGCTGCGGAGATGGATGAGATGATGGAGAAAACCTTCGAAGGCTCCCTGCCCGCGTTTATCGCGGCGTTTGCCCGGCGGCAGAAACTGTCTGATTCCGAGATCGAGGAGATCCGGCGCATCATCGAGAAGTGAGGGGATGAGAGGATGGAAACGGTATTTCTCACCTTGCTGCGCATCAGCGTCAACGCGGGCTGGCTGGTGCTTGCCGTGCTGTTTCTGCGGGTCGTTTTTCGGAGGGCGCCCGGCTGGCTGCGCTGCGCCTTCTGGGGAATGGTCGCCGCATGTCTGATCTGTCCGGTGACCGTCGCAAGTCCGTGGAGTCTGCGCCCGGATGCCGGAGGAATCTTTGAGAACTATATCCGCCTGGATTTGGCGCGCTCTTCCGTCGTGCTGGAGGGAGGCAGAACAGGTGTGGGCGGGCTGTCGTTCTGGTCTGTGGCGGCTGTCGTCTGGCTTGTCGGCATGTGCGCCATGTTTCTTTATCTGTTCGTTTCGTCCGGACGCTTGAACCGCATGCTTGCGGCGGAGAAACTGTTGTCGGAGACGGATGTGTTTTGCGGGGCGGAAAGAGCAGGGGACTCGGGAAATGCAGAAGGAAGGTTCGGGACTGCTCCGCCGCGGCGGATCGTGCAGAGCGGGCACATCGATTCTCCCTTTGTGTTCGGCGTGTTCCGTCCGCTGATCTGCCTGCCGCGCCGGATGGCGACACAGGACAGGAGCTATGCGATCGCCCACGAACAGGCGCATATTGACCGGAAGGATCACTGGTGGAAACTGATCGGATTCATGCTCTTGTCGGTCTATTGGTTTCAGCCGCTGCTGTGGGCGGCTTACGGTTTGTTTTGCAGAGATATCGAGACGGCTTGTGATGAAAAATTGATTCGCGTGATGTCCCCGGAGGAGCGCCGGGCATATGCGGTCGCGCTGCTGCGGTGCAGCACGGGAAGGCATGAGCTTGCCGCTTTCCCTGCATTTGGAGAGGCGGGTGTAAAGGGCAGGATTCGCCATGTGATGGATTATCGGAAAGCGTCTGCCCGGGTGATCGCGGCTGCGGCTGCGGCGGGCGTGATCACAGCGCTTGCTTTGCTGACGGATCCGGCGCATGCCACGGAACCGCCGGCGGAAACGGCGAAGACGGCGGCGGAAAATATCTGGCAGATCGTCGATTTCCTGGATGTGTCGAGACAGAAGAGCCCGGTGTATCTATATGTCGTATGCGAGACGGGAGACCGCTGCTTTCTCGTGTCGCGGAGCATCGGCGATTTCTGGGACAGGGAGGTTCTTCTGGACAACGGAGATTCCCGCTACGTTCTGGCTGTCCCGTATGATAATGCCCTGTATTATGTCGGCGAGATCGCGTGAAACCGGGCGGGAGAGTGATTTTGAAAGAGGTGTGAACCGATAGGATATCTGACATGAAATCCGCAAGAATGCAAAATTATGAGGATCGATTTTCGGGATACAGAATGATAGGGAGGGATACAGATGAGAAAGATCGCCGTCTTTGCAAAGCTGTCACTTCGGTACTGGCGCAGGCACTGGAAACGTTTTCTGACGCTGGCTCTCGTCTGTATACTGAGCGCGGCGGCGCTTGCCTTCTCGGCGCTCTACATCCGCAGTGAGAAGGCGTTCACGTTGGAGCGGAGGCTGGACCGGCAGGGGGATTATGACGCGATCTTCTACGGCATGGAAGAGCGGGAGCTGCCGCAGATCGCGGAAAACGACCAGGTGAGCGCCTGCGGGTTCTACCGTGAGCTGGGCTATGTCCGCACGGACGACGGTGCGCAGTACAAGCTGGCGTCCTTTCCGGATGAGGATTCCGCGCGGATCTATCACATGAGCTGTCTTAGGGGCGCTTATCCTCAAAAAGAGGGCGAGATCGCGATAGACGCCGGGACGGCAAAGCGGATGGGGATCGTACCGGTCCCGGGAGAGAAGGCGAGCCTTGCGCTGCGCGGTATGGACGGCGAGGCGCTCGGCGAGCGGGAGTTTACCGTCTCGGGTGTTTTTGAGGCGAGCTCCGAGGAGGTCGTGGGCGGGTATTACCGTTATCCGCAGACACAGCTTTCCGAAGAATATGTCGTCCCGGCAATCTTTCTTGACGAGGCGGACGCGGCTGCGTTTGACAGCGCTCTTGTCACCGCCTTCTTCCAGACAAAGAGCGATTCCGTGGACGTCGCGTTTCAGATCGCGGATGCCGGAGTTTCCGCGCGGATCGGATATGAGGTCTCGCTTGGAAGGACGGACGCTCAGTCCGCTCTGCTCGGAATCCTGGACCACATCAGCAGCGGGTACGGGGAGATTACGGCTGCAACGCTGCTCGACGCCGTGAGGGACGGGAACGTGTGGAAGGACTTCTATTCTTCCGTGCTGATCCCGCTGTTCGCGGCGCTGATCCTTGTGATCGCTGCGGTGTCGGTCTTCGGGCTGGTGCGCAACCTCATTCTGGAGCGCTCGGCGGAGATCGCCGTTCTGCGCAGCGTCGGAATGACGGGACAGGGCGTGTTTGCATACCTGTTTCTGGAGCTGCTTGCGCTGACCGGGCTTTTTCTCCTCGCCGGAGTCCTGCTGGGATATGGCTTGCATTTCTGCCTGATCTGCGGCATGAACGTGCTTTTCGGCGCGCGGATGCCGCTCGGCTTTGGCGTGAGCGCTTATGTTGCCTCGGTCACGCCGAACCCCTGGCGATATGCGCTGTGTGTCGTCGGGCTGGGCAGTCTCGCGGCGGCGTGTCCGGCGCTTTTGCGGATGGCGAAGAGCACGCCGATCGCGGTGTTCCAGAAACGCTACCTGAAAACGACGGGCAGGAGCAGACGGCATTTCAGCGGGTTCAAAGCGTGCAGCTGGCGGAAGATCATAGGCAGACAGATCCGTTTTTCGGATCGTTTTGTCCCTGTCATCCTGTGCGTCGTCATGTGCGCGGCGTTCTTTGGGTACAATTATTTCCGCGCGCTTGCGGACAAGAACAGCGCAGAGTACCGAAACCGTCTGTCCGAGAGCGGACTGGGGGAATGGGATTTCGCCGCAGAGAAGGGCGGCTGGGCGCAGCTGTCTTCCTTCCAGGCGGAGAACCATCACAACTACGGGATCGCGCAGGAGGCGTACCGGGAGTTTGCCGAAAGCCCGTATATCGGGGATTCCTTCGCGCGCATGGTGAACCTGTCCACGCGGCTGGCGGTCTCCGGGGAGAGGCGGGAGCGGTTCCGGGAAGTGTTTGCGCCTCTGTCTCTGAGGCAATATAGGGCGTTCAAGGACTCGGAGGACGACTATGAGCGCACGGAGTATGAGGCGGAGAAGGCGATGACGGAGGCGTACGGCTATGACATGGAGGAGGACGTGTACGCCCTGCCTTCCATCGGGGTGCCGTGGGAGGAGCTTTCCGAACTCTCTTCCTGTGTGAGAGAAGGGGCGCTCGATCCGGAGAAACTTAAGGACGGGAGCGAGGTGGCGCTGGTGTTTCCGGCGGAGCTCGCGGCGGATGCCGGGGAGCTGTTCCACGCCGGGGATGTGCTCCCGCTGAGTGATATCCTGCTGTCCGGGGAGGAAGACCGGTATGATTTCGGAACGCCGTTTGATTACACGGACCCGGTCTATCTGAGGTACGTGAAGGAGCCGGGCGGCGCGACTGTGCGCTACGCGTCCTTCGCCTATGGGAGCAGAAGAGAGCTCGACCCGAGGATCGGGGCGATCCTTGTCCTGGAGGATGAAGAATTGCTGGAAAAATATACCTTGTCCCGCCTTGAGGCGGCAAGCTTTTCCGGCGATGCAAATCGGCGCGCGCCCTCTGTCCTGTGCCTGCCGGAGACATTTGCCGCGTGGGGGCTGCCGGATACGCTCTTTACCGATGCGCGTTTTTCGCTTGCGAAAGGGGCGGATCTTGAGGACGCCAACGAGCAGTTTTACCGGATGCTCGGCGGCTGCGCGGGCGTCTCGTTTCAGTCCTCTTATGAGATACGCGGGCAGATGGAGACCAGCGCGCGCAACACGATGACGGTTTACTATATCATGATCGTCATGCTGATCGGCACAGGGATCCTGGCGGTCGGCATCAAATTTTACAGCCAGATCCGTCTGAGGACGCAGACCGTCTCCAGACTGCGCGCGATCGGGATGTCCCTGCGGCAGCTGGAGGGGATGATCCTGCGGCAAAATGCCGTCTGCCCGCTCGTCTGCGGGGGACTCTCTGTGCTGCCGACCGCGCTGTGCCAGCTGTTTTTTCTGTTTATTCGGCGTCAGATCGATACCGGGGCGTGGGCGGGGATCTCCACGACGGGACTTCCGTGGTACCACAATGTGCCGTTCCGCTACGATCTGTTCGGTTATCATCCGGTGGTCGTCCTGCTTGTGATCGTGGCGCTGGCGGAGCTGTTGATCGTCCTCGCCACGCTCCCGCAGATCTTCTATTTGAAGAAACAGCGGATCGCGGAGACGATTGATATGGATTCATTTTAGGAATGGAGAATGGGCTATGGAGAGAGAAACGATTGCGCTGCGAACGGAGCATCTGTGCAAGACATACGAGGTGGGCGGACAGAAGGTGGAGGCGCTGAAGGATGTATCGATTTCAATCATCGAAGGGAGTTTTGTCGCGCTGACCGGAACGAGCGGGAGCGGGAAATCAACGCTCATGCACCTGCTGGGCGGGCTGGATACGCCGACGTCCGGAGCTGTGTATATTTATGACGTCAATCTCGCCGACTGCGGGGAGCGCCGGCTTGCGAAACTTAGAAGAGAGGAGATCGGCTATGTGTTCCAGAATTTTTCTCTCATCGACGAACTGAGCGTGAAGGAGAATATTGTGCTCCCGATCCTGCTCTCCTCCGGGCAGGTGGATGAGGCATACGTCACCGGGTTGATGGAACAGCTCGGGATCGCGGAGCGTGCCGGGCATACGCCGACGCAGCTGTCCGGCGGGCAGCAGCAGAGGGTGGCGATCGCGCGCGCCCTCGCCAATGATCCGTCCGTCATACTCTGCGACGAGCCGACCGGAAACCTGGACAAAAAGACCGGGGCGGAGGTGATGGGGCTCCTGCACGAGATCCACCGCAGCTACCGCAAGACCTGTCTGGTCGTCACGCACGACCCGGCGGTGGCGGCAGGGGCGGATTATATTCTGAACATCGAAGACGGGCGGGTGCTCGGATAGATCGAGACCTGACTTGGTAAAAAAATGAAATGGGCAGAGAAAAACCCGGAAAGGTTTTGCAAGCCTTCCCGGGTAATTTTTGTCCTGCGCCGCGGCGCATAACAAATATTCTGTTGAATCGCAGCGGTTTATTTGATCACTTTGATCCAGCCCTTCGGCGCCTCGATGCGTCCCATCTGAATGCCGGTCAGGGTGTCGTACAGCTTTTTCGTGGTCGGTCCCATCTCGCTCATGCCGCTCGGCAGGCAGATCTCCTTGCCGTGGTCGACGATCTTGCCGACCGGGGAGATCACAGCCGCTGTGCCGCACAGACCGCACTCCGCGAAGTCCTTGACCTCGTCGAAGAAGACCTCGCGCTCCTCGACCTCGAGCCCCAGATATTCCTTTGCCACGACGAGCAGGGAACGGCGGGTGATGGACGGCAGGATGCTGTTCGACTTCGGCGTCACGACCTTGTTGTCCTTCGTCACGAAGAGGAAGTTCGCCCCGCCGGTCTCCTCGACCTTCGTGCGGGTGGCGGCGTCGAGGTACATGTTCTCATCGTAACCCTGACGGTGCGCGTCCATGATCGCGTAGAGGCTCATCGCGTAGTTCAGACCTGCCTTGATGTGACCGGTGCCGTGCGGCGCCGCGCGGTCGTAGTCGCAGACGCGGATGGTCAGCGGCTTTACGCCGCCCTTGAAGTACGGTCCGACCGGAGTCGTGAACACGCGGAACTGGTATTCGCTGGACGGCTTTACGCCGATGACGGCGTCGCTGCCGAACATGTACGGGCGCACATAGAGCGTGGCGCCGGAGCCGTAGGGCGGCACGTATGCCTCGTTCGCCGCGACCGTCTGCACGACGGCGTCGATAAATTTATCCTGCGGATAGACCGGCATCTCCAGACGCTTGCAGGAGTTCTCCATGCGCTCCGCGTTGAGGTCCGGGCGGAAGGTCACGATGTGACCGTCCTCGGTCGTGTATGCTTTCATGCCCTCGAAACAGGTTTGCGCATACTGGAGCACGCCTGCGCACTCGGTGATCGTCACAGTCGCGTCAGAGATGAGACCGCCCTCGTCCCATGCACCGTCTTTATAGTTGGTGACAAATCTCTTGTCGGTCTGCACATAGCCGAAACCGAGGTTTGCCCAGTCGATGTTTTTCTTTTCCATTGTATTTGCCCCTTCCCTGATTAAAATGTAAAATGCCGCGGCAGCCGTCGGAACGCCTCCTGGACAGCCGTGACTTGAAACGATTATCTGTAGTTTACGCCTGCTTTTTCACTGTGTCAAGTTAAATCGTTGTGGTGCCGCTTTCTTGACAACCAACCTGCGCGACCATATAATGGTAACGAAATCGGAAATAAAAAGATGCATGCGTTTCTTTAGCGTCAGGAGAGATCAGATTGAACTGGGAAGAATTGGAGAGGGAAAAACCAGGGACAAAGAGCGGAAATACCTTTGAGGCGATTTACGATATGGTAAAACAGATCCCGCGCGGGAAGGTGGCGACCTATGGGCAGATCGCGGAGCTTGTCGGGAATCGCAGGCTTTCGCGCGTCGTCGGCTACGCACTGCACGTCAACCCGGATCCGGCGCACATTCCCTGCCACCGCGTGGTGAACCGGTTCGGCGAGGTGTCGCGCGCGTTCGCGTTCGGTGGGGAGAACCGGCAGATCACGCTTTTGGAGGCTGAGGGCGTGGAATTTAAGGACGGACATGTCGACATGGAGCGGTTCCAGTGGAGAAAAATCCGATTCTGAATCCGATCTGCCGGGCTGAGGAATTACCCGGAGAAGGATAGCCGCTGGCACGGGACGTAAGTACGGGTTGTTGCTGTCCTCAGAGGAATTGCCCGGAGAAGGATATGCCGTTGGTGTGATATACGGCTGAGGATAAAAACATTTTGCAGTTATGACAAGGCGGAGGCGATAGCTTGGAACATGATTTTTCAAAGGGAAGTGTGAGCAGACACATCATGATGCAGGCGGTGCCGCTGATGATTGCGCAGATCCTGCAACTTCTCTACAATATCGTGGACCGGATCTACATCGGGCACCTGCCTGGTTCGGACGGTCTTGCACTGACCGGGATCGGGCTTGTCTTTCCGATCGTGTCGCTGATCAACGCGTTCACGAACCTGTACGGAATGGGCGGTGCGCCGCTGTGTTCGATCGCCCGGGGCGCGGGGAAGACGGAGCAGGCGGAGAAGATCATGGGAAATTCGGCGACGCTTTTGTTCTTCACATCGTTTGTGATCATGGCGCTGTGCTACGCGTTGAAACGCCCGGTCCTGTATCTGCTGGGCGCGAGCGACGCCACCTACCCCTACGCGAATACCTACCTGATGATCTATTTGCTCGGCACGGTGTTTTTCATGCTGGGCAACGGGATGAACAATTTTATCACGTCGCAGGGCTTTCCGCGGATCGCGATGGGGACGACGCTTTTGGGTGCGCTGATCAACCTGGTGCTCGACCCGATCCTGATCTTCGGTTTCGGCATGGGAATCGAGGGCGCGGCGATCGCGACCGTGGTGGCGCAGATCATCTCGGCGGTGTGGGTGCTGCGGTTCCTGACAGGGAAAAAGGCGATATTGAGACTGAAAAAAGAATATTTCCGGCTGGAACTGCCGCTGGTGCGCGACATCACGACGCTCGGCACGGCTGGTTTTATCATGCAGGCGACCAACTGCGTCTCGCAGATCGCGTGCAACGCGATGCTGAGTATCTATGGCGGAGACTTGTACATCGGGATCATGACGGTGCTGAATTCGATCCGCGAGATCCTGAGCATGCCGGTCATGGGGATCACGCAGGGCTCGCAGCCGGTGCTCGGGTTCAACTACGGGGCGAGGCAGTACGAGAGGATCCGCAAGGGGATCCGTTTCATGTCCGCGACGGGTGCGCTGTACACGGCGGCGGCGTGGGGGCTGCTCGTGCTTTTCCCGAAACCGTTTCTGTCGCTCTTCACCGGCAACCGCGCGATGATCGAGGCGGGCGTGCGCTCCGTGCACTTGTATTTCGCGGGCTTTGTCTTCATGCTGTTCCAGTTCTCCGGGCAGTCGGTGTTCACGGCGCTCGGGAAATCGAAACAGGCGATCTTTTTCTCGCTGTTCCGCAAGGTGGTCATCGTGCTGCCGCTGACAGTCCTGCTGCCGCGCCTGATGACGGATAGCGTGGCGGGCATTTTCCTCGCCGAGCCGATCTCCAACGTGGTCGGCGGCATTGCGTGCTTTACGACGATGTATTTCACGGTGTACCGGAAACTGGGGAGAGAGCAGAACAATAGGAATCAAATAAGAAAGCTTTGAGAAAACAACTGAAATCGCGCTGAAAAACCAGTGGAATAAACGGGCGGCGGCACAGAGAGAATTCAGAGGTCGAAAAAGGCAGGGACATCGACACCCTGCCTTTGCGTTTTTCAAAATAATCTGCGCAGGATCAGCTCAGGATCGCTCCGAACGCGCCGAAGAGTCCCGCGCTCGCCGCGCCCATGATCAGCCCCGCGAGCAGCACGCCGAGCATGACCGCGATGACGCTGGACTTGAAATCCATATTCAGAATGCTTGCCGCGAGCGTGCCGGTCCACGCGCCGGTGCCCGGGAGCGGGATGCCGACGAAGAGCAGGAGCGCGACGAAGAGTCCGCGCCCGGCGCTCGCCTGGAGCTTTCGTCCGCCCTTTTCGCCCTTTTCCAGGCAGAACGTGAAGAGCTTTCCGATGATCGGCTTATCCTTGCCCCAGTTCAGCACGGAACGCGCGAACAGATAGATGAACGGGACCGGGATCATGTTCCCGAGGATCGCGATCACATAGGTCTGGACCAGCGGAAGACCGCGCAGCACCCCGACCGGGATCGCTCCGCGCAGCTCGACGAGCGGCACCATAGAGATAAAGAACACAAGCAGATAGTTCAGCATAAAAGGCTCCTTTCTGATCGGCGGATCCCATGCGGATCCGTGTACGCTGCTTATTATACATGAAACCTATGCGCGAGGGCAAGCATAGATTTCAGATTCGAAAATGGGCTGCGGCTTTCGTATTTTATTTGGCTCATCATCGCTGAGCGAAATTTGACAAATCGCCCGCAATTTTCAAAAATTAGTGTTGAATTTTGGGCAAAATGTAATATAATGAAAGCATAAATATTAAATTTCTCTAAAAAGAGGGAGGGAGCTTTATGATTAGTTTTTTCATCTGTTTGATTCTGCTGATCGGCGGATACTTTGTCTATGGCAAGGTCGTGGATAACACCTTCGCCCCGGACGACAGGGAGACGCCGGCGGTCAAGATCAATGACGGCGTCGACTATGTGGTGCTGCCGCAGTGGCGTCTGTTCATGATTCAGCTGCTGAATATTGCTGGTCTTGGACCGATCTTCGGCGCGCTGCAGGGCGCTCTGTGGGGACCGATCGTGTTCCTGTGGATCACCTTCGGCACGATCTTCGCGGGCGCGGTGCACGACTACTTCTCCGGCATGATGAGCGAGCGCAACGACGGCGCCTCTATCTCTGAGGTCTGCGGTATCTATCTGGGCGGCATCATGAAGAACGTGATGCGCGTGTTCAACGTGGTCCTGCTGATCATGGTCGGTACCGTGTTCGCGGTGGGTCCGGCAGGCATCATCGTGAAACTGATCACCGAGAATGGCGGCAGCGGTTTCTTCGCGCAGACGATGTTCTGGCTGATCCTGATCCTGGTTTACTACTTTATCGCGACGTTTCTGTCGATCGATAAGATCATCGGCAAGATCTACCCGGTGTTCGGCATCTGCCTGATCATCATGGCGATCGGCGTTGCGGTCGGTATCTTCACGCACGGCTACACGATTCCTGAGATCTGGTCCGCGTTTGGCAGCCGGCATCCGGCAGGGACGCCGATCTGGTCGTTCATGTTCATCACGGTGGCATGCGGCGCGATCTCCGGTTTCCACGCGACACAGTCTCCGCTGATGGCTCGCTGCATGAAGAACGAGCATCAGGGACACTTCGTATTCTACGGCGCAATGGTGGCTGAGGGCGTGATCGCCCTGATCTGGGCGGCGGCTGGATGCTCGCTGTACGAGCTGACCGGCGGTCTCTCTACCGGCTTGAATGACATTATCGCGCAGGGACAGCCCGCGGCGGTCTATGACGTCTGCTCCAAGACGATGGGCGGTATCGGTATCGCGCTTGCGATGCTGGGCGTTGTGGCATGTCCGATCACTTCCGGCGACACGGCGTTCCGTTCCGCGCGTCTGGTGCTTGCCGACTGGCTGAAGATGGACCAGGCGAGCATGAAGAACCGCCTTATCCTCTGTATCCCGGTACTCGGCGTAGGCGCGTTCCTCGGCATCGGCAACAGTGTAGGCTGGTTCAGCTATCAGGTGATCTGGCGTTATTTCTCCTGGACGAACCAGACGCTCGCGATGATCGTTCTGTGGACGGCGAGCATGTATCTGTACAAGGAGAAGAAGAACTACTGGATCACCGCGGTTCCTGCGACCTTCATGAGCGCGGTCTCCATGACCTATTTCGTGGCGGCGGGCGAGTGCCTGAACCTCGGCACGAAGATCGCTTACCCGGTAGGTCTGATCCTCGCGGTCGTATTCCTCGGCATCTTCGTCATGGCGACAAGAAAGCAGCCGAAGAGCGCATAGAGGGACGAAGAGCGATAGCGCAAGGTTTGATATTTGCTTACATATGAATGGAAGACAGGAAGGGCGCGGCGGATACGGTCTGCCGCGCCGTTCTTATCTGTCTTTACTTGTAGCAGCTTTACATTTATGATAATATAGGAATGCAAATTTGAAAGATCAGATCATGAAGAGAACTGCGTGTCCATTTGAGAAAGGAAAGCGAGCAATGATTTTTAAGCCGGTTCAGCTGGGGCAAAAGGCTCTGGGCGAAGACGAGTTGGTCGAGGACAAGAAGAAATGCAGGAGGTACGGTCCCTGCGGCGTGGGGGAGAAGGCGGTCTACCTGAACAGCTTTTATTTTGACCGCAGGTATTATGTCGTGTTTTCTTCGATCAAGAGAATGTTCAAACGGATCGCCATGAGCAAAGGCGGGTTTACGGGGAAAGGGGTATTCGCCTCGATTCCGTACCTGGTGGTCGAATACGACGACGGGAAATACAAGCAGTGCAATTTCAAGCGTGAGGAGGATGTGGACCTGCTGCTGGAACAGGTCCGCAAAACGCATTCGGACATTCCGCTCCACAGCGAGGAGGCGGAGCGCCGCCTTGCGGAAAAGCAGAGAATGCTGGAGGCGAGAAAGGCGAAGGAGATCACCGCGCAGGCGGCGCAGAGCATTCAGGAGCTGGAGAAATGCCGCGCGTATCTCGAGGAGAGACAGGAGCAGGCGATCGAGCTGAGCGCGGCGGCAAAGCGCAAGCGCGCGTACGACCGCAGCAATCCGGCGTACAAGTGGGTCGCCCTTGCCATCGTGCTCATGGGCGTGGCGGCGGCGGTCTACGGGGTCTATGCGCTGATGACGCACGCGGGCTTTGCGCTTTATTTCCTGCTGTTCGGGCTGGCGGCGGTCTTTCTGTTTTCCGGCGCGAACGTGCTGCCGACCTCGCGCAACAACAAGCGCGCCATCGAGGAGCGCTTGCGAAATGCCGTGAAGGCGCAGCAGACGTACATCGACAAGTATCCGGGTTTTCCGCTGCCGGCGTACTATGCGCACCCGATCGTGCTGCAGCGCATGATTCGGACGATCGAGGAGGGGCGCGCGCAGACGGCGCAGGAGGCGCTCGAGACGGTCAAGAAGGATTTGCAGGCGCTCAACTCCAGTGTGCAGGTGGAGCAGGAGGAGTACGACGAGGTCGTGGCGGTCAAGCCGATGTTCCTCGTGGCGGAGTACCGCTAGAAAATGACATAAAATTCAGAATTTTGTCTAATAATTGTTTCTTTTGACTTGCGATTTTGCCTGAATTGTGATAGAATTATGTGACTGGGAAAAGCAGAAGAGGAAGGCGATTGAACAGGCAGGAGGATTAAGATGAATAATTCAAAATATGACGCGCTGAAACTGGAAAATCAGATCTGTTTTCCGCTCTATGCGTGTTCGAGGGAGATCATCAAGCGGTACAAACCGTTTCTCGACGAACTTGATTTGACTTACACGCAGTACATCACCATGATGGTGCTCTGGGAAAAGAAAAAACTGACGTCGAAGGAGCTGGGGAAATACCTGTTTCTGGATTCCGGCACGCTGACTCCGCTCCTCAAGAAGATGGAGACGAAGGGGCTGCTTTTGCGCAGACGCTCAGAGGAGGACGAGCGGAATCTTCTGGTGACGATCACGGAGGCGGGCGAGCGGCTCAGGGAGCGCGCGGTGAAGATACCGGCGCAGATCGCGAAGTGCTCCGGGCTGGAGCGGGAAGACGCGGAGACGCTGTACCGCATTTTGTATAAGATGCTGGACGAAGATTTCCGGGATTGAGTTTTTCGGGATCGAATTACAATTTTATATGGTAAAATTGCAGGAGATACTTTATAATAGGTTCGTCGGTCAGATTTCCTGAGCGAAAGAGAAGGGAACGATGAGGAGGACGGATATGTTAGATCAGATTGCAATTTTTGCCGAGAATCAAAAGGGAGCGATGCACAGGATCACGAATATCCTGGCACAGAACGATATCAATATACTTGGCTCCGTCACGAACGACAGCGCCGAGTACGGGATCATACGTATGCTGGTGAGCGACCCCCACAAGACGATGACGGTGCTCACGGACGCCGGATATATCTGCAAGCTGACAGATGTGCTGGGTGTGGAGTGCGAGGATCGCGTCGGCGCCTTGAACAGCCTTCTGGACGCGCTCGACGAGAGTAATATCAGTGTGGATTACCTGTATCTGTCGTTCGACCGCGAGAAGGCGAGCCCGATCATGGTGCTGCACGTCCAGGATGCCGCGGAAGTGGAGGAGTGCCTGATCGCGAAAGGGTTTTCTGTGCTGTAAACTGTGCGCAGGAAAAGGATTCGCCTGTACGAGGCGGATTCCTTAATTATGTGAATCAGATATATATTGAGGGATTTTCCGAAGAGGAAATCAAACAGATAAAACAGGAAAAGGGTGATAAGCGCTGTGCACGACCGCATGGCGCTTTTGATTTAGAATTTTTAACTCACGTAGCCCTGATAAAATAATTTTATATAAAAATATGAGAAAAAATCTCAAATATTGGTTTACAAATGCAGAAATGTGATTATAATAGAGAACTAGGAAACAAAATACAATGCCGGAGGAAAAATGACATGTTGTGTCAATTTACGGTTAAAAATTTCAAAAGTATAAGAGATGAGGTTACTTTTGATATGCAGGCGGCATCCATCTCGGAGCATGAGGATCGGGTGATCAGGGACAGCGACGGTGAGATTTTCCTACCGGTTTCGGCAATTTATGGACCGAATGGCGGCGGAAAGTCGAATGTATTGGAGGCTCTGTTTTCAGTGGCGGCGAAGGTGATGCGTCCTCTCTATGTCGCGGAGGATAAGAGAGGGCAGACGCTGTCCCCTTCTAAATTTGTGATCGAACCGTTTGCCTTCTCAGAGAACAGCAGAGAGAACCCGACAGAGTTTGAAATCTTCTTCCGTACGGAGCAGGCAGAATACAGATATATTTTGCATGTGAGAAAAGATACGGTGGTCTATGAGAGTCTGGATCGAATCAAGAGGGAGACGGGGAGAAGGTCTGCACTGTTTAAGCGGGATGAACAGGGAATGATTCTAAAGGGCGCTTTTGCGAGACTGCAGGTGAGCGATGAGCTGTCAAAGACACTTCCGCTTTTGTCTTATCTTGGAATCACATATCGGAAGAATGAAATAGTGAATGATGTCCTGAATTGGTTTGATCAGGACATTTATTTCCTGAACTATGGAAATCCTCTTCAGGAGTTGCGAATGGCTGTGACAGGCTCGGAAAATGTAAAAAAACTGATGCTTGATATGATTAAGGAAATGGATCTGGATATTGTTGATTTTCGGATAGAAGAAAAGGACAATGACTCGATTGAAGTTTACACCAGGCATTCAGCGGAAGGCTGCGAAACGGAACTGAATCTGACGGATGAGTCCAGCGGCACACAGAAAATATTTGGGTTGCTACCGTTGATTGCGGCGAGCTTGCGCAGAGGAAATA
Organism: uncultured Lachnospiraceae bacterium; assembly: GCA_947628045.1. Classification (GTDB taxonomy): domain Bacteria; phylum Bacillota; class Clostridia; order Lachnospirales; family Lachnospiraceae; genus Choladousia. Next base: position 19,308 of record CANQYP010000002.1, read on the forward strand.
CGCTCGTGATTGATGAATTGGATGCAAAAATCCATCCGTTATTGTTACGCCACATCATTATGATGTTTAATGATATGAGCATTAATCGAAATGGCGCGCAGCTAATTTTTACCTCGCATGACCTCTCCACAATGAACAGCGAAGTATTCCGCAGGGATGAAATCTGGTTTGTAGCGAAAGGGAAAGCCCAAAACTCAAAGCTGTATTCTCTGGTGGAGTTTAAGAATAAAAAAGGAGAATCGGTGCGCAAGGATGCAAAGTTTGACAAGCAGTATCTGGAAGGAAAATATGGGGCGGACCCGTACCTGATCAGGTTTATAGATTGGGGGAAAGTTGATGGCTAAAAAAGCAGGAATGGAGGCGTGGAAGAAAAAACGTCGGCAGGAGCATCTGGAGCAGAAAAAGTACCGCTATTATATTTTTTGTGAAGGGGAACAGACTGAACCGCAGTACTTTGCAGGATTCAAACGGATGATAGAGGATGATCCAATATACCGAAACATGGTTTTGATAGAGATTGAACCGTGTGCGGCGGAAACAATGCGTGTAATCGGGGCAGCTGAGAAACATATAGAGAAACATGGGATAACAAAAGGGCAGATTTGGTGCGTGTACGATAAGGACAGTTTTCCACTAAAGGATTTTAACGGAGTAACGGAGAGGGCAGACAGACTCAATAGAGTGAATCCGGATTTGCAATATCATTGTGCATGGTCAAACGAATGCATTGAGTTTTGGTTTTTGCTGCACTTTGCGTATTATACGGCAAATAATCATCGAAGTGAGTATATAGCTTTTTTGAATGATAAATTCAAAGGGTTGGGGATCGGAAAATACCGGAAGAATATGGGGAACATATTTGAAATATTGCTAGAAAAGGGAAATCCGAAATTGGCGATACGGTATGCAAAACGGATTATAAATGAAGGACGAGGTAAGACACCGGCAGATATAGCACCAGGGACAAAGGTATATGAGCTGGTGGAAGAATTGGTGAGATATTTGCCGGAGGAATGTAAGAAAAGGTTTAATTGATAACAGGAGTATACATATGAAGAATATTACTTTTTTGTTGACTATTTGGGAAATCAGGGACGAATTACCAATAAGGAGGTTCAGGAATTATTGGGGATAAAAGATTCCAGGGCATTGAAAATATTGAAAGAAATGGTAGAGACAGGTATATTGGAGAAACAGGGAAAGCTAAAGGGCAGCTATTATATCTTAAAAGATGAATAAGTCTCAGAATCCTCCGCATACACTGTAAAAACGGTGTCTTCGGGGGATTTTTCCTTGAAAGATTATATAGAAGAGCGGGTGCTCGACATAGCGGGTTACATTATCGAGAGCAATTCGACCGTGCGGGAGGCGGCGAAACGGTTTGGGGTGAGCAAGAGTACGGTACATAAAGACGTTTCCGAGCGTCTCACGCAGCTTAACCCGGCGCTGGCGCAGGAGGTGCGCAAGGTGCTGGATGTGAATAAGGCGGAGCGCCACATCAGGGGCGGGCTTGCCACGCGGGAGAAATACCTGCACCACGATCCGGCAGTCTGATGCCGATTGCCGACGGAATTTTCCGCTGCCGATCGCGCTGCTGCCCGGCGTCGAGGAGTCGCTGTCCGCTGCCGGAGAAACTACGCTCTGATGCCGATTGCCGACGGAACTTTCCGCCGCCGATCGCGCTGTTGCCCGGCGTCGAGGAGCCGCTGTCCGCTGCCGGAGGAGCTGCGCTCTGGGGCTGATTGGTGACAGAAATTTTCGACCCCGAAACGCGCTGTTTTCCGGCATCGGAGCGCATCAGAGCAGCCCCGCGCGGGAAGAATGTCGAAGAATGAGGAGCGCCTGGATTTGACAAAAAGTCACTTATAGGGTATAGTGGTAATGCTTGGAAACAAGCGATACACATTAGACACTATGAAGGGGTGAGTCTTATCAGCAGCAAATCCATCAGGCGATTGGTCGGGGCGTTTCTGCTCTGCCTCCTGTGTTTTGCGGGCGCGGCGCGTCCGGCGCGGGCGGCTGTGAACGTAGTCAGCGCGGCGAAGACGGTCACGGGAGGGACGTGGAGCAGCACCGCGAAGGGCAGGAAGTACCGCTACGCGAACGGGAAATACGCGAAAAAGGTATGGTGCAACATAAACGGCGGAATCTACCGCTTTGACAAGAACGGGTATGCCTTGACCGGCTGGATCAAGTTCAAGAACAAGATGTATTATGCAGGTTCCAACGGCAAACTGTATGTCGGCAGCTGGGTAAAGAGCGGCGGCAAGAAATACTATATGGACAAAACAGGCGCGCGTTTGCAGAACGTCTGGATCCGGGACAACGGCAAGTTTTATTATCTGGGACCGACGGGCGCGATGGCGACGAAACAGTGGATCGACGGCGAGTATTACGTCGGGGCGAACGGAGTCCGGAAGAAGAACTGTGTGGTAGACGGCTATCAGCTGGACGCGAACGGCAGGAAGGTCGTCAAGACCTTTGACGGAGATTATATCTTTGTCGGGGATTCCAGGACGGTCGGCATGCAGATGGCGGCGTCGCCGGCGGACACGAAGTACATTGCGAAGGTGTCGATGGGGTATGCCTGGCTGGAGTCGACGGCAGGTCCCGAGCTCATGACCTATCTGAACCAGAACCCGGATGTGAGCGTTGTGCTGGCGTTCGGCGTGAACGACCTTGGGAATATCCAGAAGTATATTTCCTACTACACGAAACTGATCAAGAAATATCCGAAGACAAGGTTTTACATAGACTCGGTGAATCCGGTCGACGAGAAGACGGAGGCGTCTCACGGGTATTCCGTCAGGAACGCGCAGATCGTTTCCTTCAACAAAAAGATGCGCGCCGGAGTTGGGAAAAACCGGTTCCTGAACACGTACTCGTACCTGACAGAGAACGGGTTCGAGACCTCCGACGGGGTGCACTACACGCTGGAGGATTACAGCGGTCTGTACAGCTACATCATAGGGCTGATCAAGAAGTGAAAACAGAATACCGAAAACAAGAGGGCGTCACGGAGTCAGAGTCGGACTCACGGGACGCCCTCTTTAACATGGCTGTGAAATTATTCCTTGAATTCAAAAAATCTGCCGATCGGGACCTCCAGGACATCCGCGATATCGAAAAGCTTTTCCAACGAGATCGAGGTGGGCATGTTGGGTGCCTCTAAGTTGCTGATATGTGTTCGGCTCAAATCGACGCCCTCGGCGAGTTGGAGTTGTGTGAGACCGCGGAGTTTCCGATAATATGCGATGGTAAGCCCGAGCTGGCGATATTGGTCTGCACGTTTTGTTGTCATGTCGTCTCCTCCTTTATCTACTAGTTTAGTATTTCCAGAAGAAAAACGAAACAAAACGTGTCGTTGTGTTTGCAAAGCATAATCTTGCCTGCGAAAAACATAACTGATATAATGCTATTGACAGATGAGCAGACGCATGCTCGCGCGCGGGGCGTTATTCCCCCTGAAGGAGCTTTTTGAACCGGATAAAATCAAGCACCTCTTTTTGCGTATTCTTCGACAAAGAGGAAAATTCATCAAACAGCTTATCCTTCAAAATAGCCTTCGGAGATTTCGCCTCGGCGGCATCCGCCCCGAGCACGAGGTAGTCGACAGACACCTGGTACAGGTCCGCGAGCGCGATGATGATCTCAAGCGGCGGGGTGCGGCACGCGTTCTCATAGTTGCAGTAGGTCTGTCTCTGGATATTCAGTTTGTTGCTGACGTCTTCCTGCGTGTAGCCTGCTTTTTTCCTGAGCTGGCGAATTGTAGAAGAAAAAATAGTCTGTTTCATTTGCTTAACCTCCATAATTATGACTTATTATAGCAATATCTGGCAGGAAATTCCTCAAATGCAACAATATGAATACATCAACCACAATAAAGCAACAAAATGTTACAAAATTAAAACGCATGATTGGAATGATTTGATGAATTTCCTGGAATACGGGTTGCAACATAAAAACAGCGTTTCAAAAATGCAACGAATGGTTGCAAAATGTCTGTTGAAAATTGAAATATGGAAGGCGGACCGATATGAGGACCGCCTGAACAAAAAGCACATTTCGGTTCCGAATGACCCGGACGGGACAGACGCCCTGCTGCGCGCGATCAGAGATCAGATAGAGAGACAGGGGTTGGGATAAGCTGCCGGGTCAAACCGGTCGAGGCTGCTGAGCACGGAGTTGTGGTATGCGCCCGAGTAGGTGACTTCCTCACCGAACCAGTCAGGCGCGGCAAAGCCGTTTGCGGCGTCCTCGTCCGGGAATTCCACTTCCACGAGCCGCAGACCGTCAAATTTTCCTTCAAAGATATCGAGTTCCGCCTTCCAGCCGGAAGAGAGCGGGATGACATATCTTTTTTTTGTGATGACGTTCCCGTCCGCTTTGCCCAGCAGGTGGAGATAGCCTGTCTGCGTGAGCGGGAGATTGTACTCCTCGCGGGACAGCATTCCCCGTCCCTTGTAGGTCAGAATGTAATCGCCGTCCTGTCTGCGGACGCGGACGACCGGATCGGTGCACAGGTATGCCTGCTCGATTTGATGGCACGGGTACTCCGCCAAAGGACCGGGCAGATGCTTGATCAGAAATTTGCGTTCGATTTCCATAGGAAAGACCTCCTTTCAGATAATAAAAATCATATCACAATCCGGGACGCCGCGAAAGAGGAAATGCGGGAAGAAAAGATTGATTTTCGGGAAAGTCTCTGGTAAACTGTAGGCGATTGAAAGAATTCATTGGGCAGGGAGGCAGGGACTATGAGTAGAGCGATGGTATTTCTGGCGGACGGATTTGAAGAGATTGAGGGGCTGACCGTGGTGGATCTTCTGCGGCGGGCGGGGATCGAGACGCAGATGGTATCGGTCATGGGCTACCTGGATATCACGGGGAGCCACGGGATCCGGGTGCAGGCGGACGTGCTGTTCGAAGAGATGGACGACACGGCGACGGAGCTGTACGTGCTGCCGGGCGGAATGCCGGGGACGAAACGGCTGGCGGCGCACGAGGCGCTCGGGAAACTGCTCCGGGATGCGGCGGATTCCGGGAAGAAGGTGGCGGCGATCTGCGCGGCGCCCAGCGTGCTCGGCGAGCTTGGGATCCTGAAAGGAAGGCGCGCGGCATGTTATCCGGGCTTTGAGGATCAGCTTGTCGGGGCGGAGGTGTCCATGGAGCAGGTCGTGGTGGCGGGGAATGTCACGACGAGCCGCGGCATGGGGACGGCGATCCCCTTCGGGCTTGCGCTGGTCGCTCAGCTTGCCGGTCAGACGGCGGCGGACGAACTTGCGAAAAAGATCGTTTTCAAATAAATACTAGCCTTTTTATACGCACTGTGCTATACTATTCTAATGACTGCGAAAAGAGAAGATGAATTTAAGGAGGAGTTCAGTACAATGAGTGTACAGGTAGAGAAACTGGAAAAGAACATGGCTAAGCTCACGATCGAGGTTTCCGCGGAAGAGTTTGACGCGGCGATGGAGAAAGCGTATCAGAAGAACAAGGGCAAGATCACGCTCCCGGGATTCCGCAGGGGCAAGGCGCCGCGCAAGATGATCGAGAAGATGTACGGCGCGGGTATTTTCTATGAAGACGCGGCGAACGAGCTGATCCCGGGGGCATACTCCAGGGCGGCGGACGAGTGCGGGGAAGAGGTCGTATCCCAGCCGCAGATCGACGTGGTGCAGATCGAGGAAGGCAAGCCGTTTATCTTTACGGCGGAAGTCGCGCTGAAACCGGAGGTCACGCTTGGCGAGTACAAGGGACTCGAGGTGGAGAAGGCGGAGGTGTCCGTTTCCGAGGAGGAAGTGGACAAAGAGATCGAGAGAGAGCGCGAGAACAATTCCCGCATGATCGACATCGACGACCGCGCGGTGCAGGACGGCGATATGATCAAGCTTGACTTTGAGGGATTCGTGGACGGCGAGGCATTTGCAGGCGGCAAGGGCGACGATTATCCGCTGACGATCGGCTCCGGCAGTTTCATTCCGGGCTTTGAGGAGCAGCTTGTCGGCGCGAAGATCGGCGAGGACGTGGAGGTCAACGTGACGTTCCCGGAGAACTATCAGGCGGAGGAGCTCCAGGGCAAGGCTGCAGTGTTCAAGTGTAAGGTGAAGGAGATCCGCGTGAAGGAACTCCCGGAGCTTGACGACGAGTTTGCGCAGGATGTGTCTGAGTTTGACACGCTCGCGGAGTACAAGGACGACGTCCGCGCGAAGATCCTGGAGAGAAAGACGGACGAGGCGAAGAACCAGAAACAGAGCAAGGTCGTGGAGAAGGCGGTCGCGAACGCGACGATGGATATCCCGGACGCGATGATCGACGAGCAGGTGCGCCGCATGGCGGACGACTTTACGAGACGCATCGAGTCCCAGGGACTTACCGTGGAGCAGTATATGCAGTTCTCGGGGCAGACGGCGGATCAGATGCTCGAGCAGATGCGGCCGGAGGCGCTGAAACGCATTCAGAACAGCCTTGTGCTCGAGGCGATCGCGAAGGCGGAGAACATTGAGATCAGCGACGAGCGTCTGGACGAGGAGATAGCGAAGATGGCGGAGTCCTACAAGATGGAGACAGATAAGCTCAAGGAGATCATGGGGGACTACGAGAAGGAGCAGATGAAGAGCGATCTGGCGATCCAGGCTGCGGTCGAGCTGATTGCGGACGCGGCGAAGGAAGTATAAATTTTTCAGGGAGGCAGAAAGCATGAGCTTAGTACCATATGTCATTCAACAGACAGGCAGGGGAGAGCGCTCCTACGACATCTTTTCACGGCTGCTGAATGACCGTATCATATTTCTGGGCGAAGAGGTGACGGATATCAGCGCGAATCTGGTCGTCGCGCAGCTTTTGTTCCTGGAGTCGGAGGACCCGAACAAGGACATTCAGCTCTACATCAACAGCCCGGGCGGTTCCGTGACGGCAGGTATGGCGATCTATGACACGATGCACTATGTGAAATGCGACGTGTCCACGATCTGCATGGGCATGGCGGCGAGCATGGGCGCGTTCCTGCTCGCGGGCGGCGCGAAGGGCAAGCGTTTCGCGCTCCCGAACGCCGAGGTGATGATCCATCAGCCGTCCGGCGGCGCGCAGGGACAGGCGACGGATATCAAGATCGTCGCGGATCAGATCCTTCGGACAAAAAAGAAATTAAACGAAATGCTGGCGGCGAACACCGGGCAGCCGCTCGAGGTGATCACGGCGGACACGGAGCGTGACCGCTGGATGACGGCGGACGAGGCGAAGGCGTACGGACTGATCGACGAGATCGTCCTGCCCAGAGATTAATCATTAAGGAGTGTAAATATGCCGGGGAAAAACGGGGAAAAGATCAGATGTTCCTTCTGCAACAAGACAGAGGATCAGGTCCGCAAGCTGATCGCGGGACCAAGCGGAGTCTACATTTGTGATGAGTGCATCGATATCTGCTCGGAGATCATCGAAGAGGAATTCGAGGAAGAGGACGTTGCGGAGGAGCTCTCCGCGATCAACCTGCTGAAACCGATGGAGATCAAGGAGTTTCTGGACGAGTATGTGATCGGGCAGGACGAGGCGAAAAAGGTGCTGTCCGTCGCGGTCTACAACCACTACAAGAGGCTGCTGGGCGGGAAATACCTCGATGTGGAGCTGCAGAAGAGCAATATCCTGATGCTGGGGCCGACCGGCTCCGGCAAGACGATGCTGGCGCAGACGCTGGCGCGCCTTCTGAATGTTCCGTTTGCGATCGCGGACGCGACCGCGCTTACGGAGGCAGGCTACGTCGGCGAGGACGTCGAGAATATCCTCCTGAAGATCATTCAGGCGGCGGATTACGACATCAAGAAGGCGGAGTACGGGATCATCTACATCGACGAGATCGACAAGATCACGCGCAAGTCGGAGAACGCGTCCATCACGCGCGACGTCTCCGGGGAGGGCGTGCAGCAGGCATTGCTTAAGATATTGGAAGGGACGGTTGCCTCCGTTCCGCCGCAGGGCGGCAGAAAGCACCCGCATCAGGAGCTGCTGCAGATCGACACGACGAATATCCTGTTCATTTGCGGCGGCGCGTTCGAGGGGATCGACAAGATCATCGAGACCCGTCTGGACCGGAAGGGGATCGGTTTCAATTCCGAGATCGCCGACAAGGAGAAACGCAATGTGGGCGAGACGCTGCGGCATGTGCTCCCGCAGGATTTCATCAAATACGGCATGATCCCGGAGTTCATCGGGCGCGTCCCGGTGGTGGTCTCCCTGAACGAGCTGGATAAGGATGCGCTGATCCGCATTCTGACCGAGCCCAGGAACGCGATGGTGAAACAGTACCAGGGGCTGTTCGGGCTGGACGACGTGGAGCTCGCCTTTACCGATGAGGCGATCGAGGCGATCGCGGACAAGACGATCATGAGAAAGACCGGAGCCAGAGGCTTGCGGGCGATCATGGAGGACACGATGATGGACCTGATGTTCCGGATCCCCTCTGACGAGAACGTTACCTCCTGCCTCGTGACCAAGGAGGCGGTCGAGGGCACCGCGGAGCCGGAGCTCACCTTCCGCGACGATCTCAGGAGCCGGAGGAAACGCAGGCTCGGCATGATCGAGGAGACAGCATAGTTGAGGGCATTCGACAGGTGCCGGTACAGAGGTGAATGAGGGCAAAATGAAAAGAACGATACCAGTGATACCGATGCGGGGACTGACCGTCCTGCCGACGATGGTGCTGCATTTCGATATCAGCAGGGAAAAGTCCATCAAGGCAGTCGAGGCGGCGATGGCAGAGGATCAGACGATATTTTTGGTGACGCAGCAAAACCCGGATGACAACAATCCGGGTTTGCGAAGTTTATACAACATTGGCGTGTCTGCAAGGATCCGCAATGTGGCGAAACTGCCCAAGAGCATTGTGCGCGTGATGGTGGAAGGAGTCGCGCGCGGCAGGCTGCTCGGCGTCGAGGATTACGGCGGGTACCTGCACGCAAACGTGGATTTTGCAGACGAGCAGGAGATCGAATATGACGAGATAACCAGGCTTGCGATGACGCGGGGGCTGGAGGAGCTGTTGAAACGCTACGGTCAGCTCAACCAGAAATTCGGCAAGGAGATGCTGCGCCAGCTCCTGGAGATCCGGGACTTTGAGAAACTGACAATGGCGGCGTGCGTGCATCTGCCGCTGCGCTATGAACAGCGGCAGGCGCTGCTGGAGGCGGAGGATATGGTCGAGCGCTATGAGCGGCTCTGCACGATGCTCGTCCAGGAGATGGAGGTTATCCAGATCCAGAGCGACATCCAGCAGAAGGTCCGGGAGCGCGTCGACAAGAACCAGCGCGAATATGTGCTGCGCGAGCAGATGAAACTGATCCGGGAAGAGCTCGGGGAGGATACGCTGCTTGAGGATGCAGACAACTATATCAAGAAGACAGGGCGGCTGTGCGCGTCAGCTGAGGTCAGGGAAAAGATCTGCAAAGAGGCGCAGAGGCTGAAGGGGCTCGGCGGCAGCTCGGCGGAGAGCGCGGTGCTGCGCACCTATATCGAGACCTTGCTCGAGCTGCCCTGGGACAGGATGTCGGAGGACAACCATGACCTGAAACGCGCCGCGAAGATCCTTGACGAGGATCACTACGGGCTGGAGAAGGTGAAGGAGCGCGTGCTGGAATTTCTCGCGGTCCGCAGCCTCACGAAAAAGGGCGACAGCCCGATCCTCTGTCTGGTCGGACCGCCCGGCACCGGCAAGACGTCGATCGCGCGCTCGATCGCGCGGGCGCTGGACAAGAAATATGTCCGCATCAGTCTGGGTGGCGTGCGCGACGAGGCGGAGATCCGCGGACACAGGAGGACCTATGTCGGGGCGATGCCGGGGAGGATCGCCTCCGGGCTGCGTCAGGCTGGCGTGAAGAACCCGCTGATGCTGATCGACGAGGTGGACAAGGTCAGCAGCGATTACAAGGGGGATACCGCCTCCGCGCTGCTCGAGGTGTTTGACTCCGAGCAGAACTGCCGTTTCCGTGATCACTATGTGGAGCTGCCGATCGACCTGTCGGAGGTGCTGTTCATCGCGACGGCGAACGACACGCAGACGATCCCGCGCCCGCTGCTCGACCGCATGGAAGTGATCGAGATCAGCAGCTATACGGCGAACGAAAAGCTCCATATCGCGAAGAAATACCTTCTCAGGAAACAGATCGAGCGCCACGGGCTGAAGAAGAGCCAGCTAACGGTCACGAAGACGGCGCTTGAGGAGATGATCGGCGGCTACACCAAAGAGGCGGGCGTGCGCCAGCTGGAGCGGCGGATCGGGCAGATCTGCCGGAAGGCGGCGCGGGAGATCCTCGAGGACGGGGCGAAGAACGTCCGCGTGTCCGCGAAGAACCTGGAAGATTATCTCGGGCGGAAACGCTATACCATTCAGAAGAAAAATACGCGGAACGAGGTCGGGATCGTGCGCGGTCTTGCATGGACCAGCGTCGGCGGCGATACGCTGGAGGTCGAGGTGAACACGATGCCCGGCAAGGGCGAGCTTGTGCTGACCGGGCAGCTGGGCGATGTGATGAAGGAGTCGGCGCAGGCGGCGGTCAGCTACGTCCGTTCGCTGGGAGAGCAGTACGACATAGACGCGGAGTTTTTCGCGAAGAATGACATTCATATCCACATACCGGAGGGCGCGGTCCCGAAGGACGGTCCCTCGGCGGGCATCACGATGGCGACCGCGATCCTGTCTGCGCTCGCGCGGATCCCGGCGCGCGCGGACGTCGCGATGACCGGTGAGATCACGCTGCGGGGCAGAGTGCTGGCGATCGGCGGGCTCAAGGAAAAACTGCTTGCGGCGAAACAGGCGGGGATCACGACGGTGATCGTGCCGGAGGAGAACCGGGCGGATATCGCGGAGATCGATCAGGAGATCACGGAAGGCATGGAGCTTGTGTATGTGAGCGCAATGCCGGAGGTGCTGGATGCGGCGCTTGCGCCGGACGGAGGGCGTCGCGATGGTGATTAAGCAGGTGAGCCTTGAGACAGTCTGCGGGATCACGAGCGTGCTGCCGAAAAACGAGCGGGCGGAGGTGGCGTTTGCCGGCAAGTCCAACGTCGGCAAATCCTCGCTGATCAACGGGCTGATGAACCGCAAGGCGCTGGCGCGCACGAGCGCGCAGCCGGGCAAGACGCAGACGATCAATTTTTATAATGTCAACGACGCGCTGTACCTGGTGGATCTGCCGGGCTACGGCTACGCGAAGGTCTCGCAGAGCGAGAAGGAGAAGTGGGGCAGGCTGGTCGAGCGCTATCTGCACGGCTCAAAGCAGCTGCGCGCCGTGTTTTTGCTGGTGGATATTCGCCACGAGCCGGGCGCAAATGACCGCACGATGTATGAGTGGATCTGCCAAAACGGCTACGAGCCGTTCATCATTGCGACGAAACTGGACAAGATCAACCGCAGCCAGATCCAGAAACAACTGAAATTGGTCCGTGAGGGGCTGCACGCGCGCCCCGGGACGAAGATCCTGCCGTACTCCGCGGTCACGAAACAGGGACGGGACGAGATATGGCTTGCGATCGAAGAGCTGTGCGGGCTTGCCTCCGACCCGATTTCCGGGGAGGCAGGGCAGCGCCCGGAGTGAATGGGCAGAAGGCGCGCAGCGGGATCTCAGGCACAAAAAAAGCAGCCGGCATGACGGTACCGACTGCTTTCTTTATTTATCTTATGCCAGTGTGTTGACTGCCTTAGCCAGACGCGAAACCTTTCTCGCCGCGTTGTTCTTGTGGTACACACCCTTCTTCGCAGCCTTGTCGATCGTGGATGTGGCAGCCAGCAGAGCTGCCTCGGCAGCCGCCTTGTCCTTAGCGGCGACAGCCGCCTCCACCTTCTTGATCGCAGTCTTGACAGCGGACTTGATAGACTTATTACGCTCGTTCCTGGTCTTGGATACCAGAATTCTCTTCTTTGCGGATTTGATATTTGCCAACGTATACACCTCCAAACCTTATCGAGTTATGTTCTGTTTCATCAAAAACGGACACGGTCGTTTCTTCTAAACATACTCATATATCTTATTCCAATCTAAGTTTCCTGTCAATACATATTTCCGAAAAACTTGCAAAAAATAAGGCAATAAGATACTAAGGAGAGCAGCTATGATGGGGAATTTTCAGATACGGACAGACCTTGCGCTCGAGGCGAGGGAGAGCTATGAGGCGGACGACGCGCGGATCCGGGGCGTCAAGGTGGAGGAGGAGAAGGACACGCAGCGCGAGATCTACACGACGACCGTGCGGATCGAGACGGAAAACGGGGCAAAGGCGATGGGGAAACCGGTGGGGACGTACATCACGATCGAGGCGCCCAACATGTCGACGCCGGACGAGGACTATCACAGGGAAATCTCAGAGGAGCTTGCAAAACATCTGTGCCGGATCCTGGGAGAGCGCCGGAGGTCGGTGCTCGTGGTCGGGCTGGGCAACCGCGACGTGACGCCGGACGCGCTCGGACCGGACGTGGTCGGCAACCTGCACATCACGCGCCACATGATCAGGGAGTACGGGCGCATGCCGGGCGATCTGGAAAAATCCGGCGAGATCAGCGCGATCGTGCCGGGCGTTATGGCGCAGACCGGCATGGAGACGCTCGAGATCATACGGGGCGTCGTGGAAGAGACAGCACCGGAGGCGGTGATCGCGATCGACGCGCTCGCGGCGCGCAGCACGAAACGCCTGAACCGCACGATCCAGATCACGGACACCGGGATCAACCCGGGATCGGGCGTCGGCAACCACCGTAACGCGATCAACGAGGACACACTCGGCGTGCCGGTGATCGCGGTCGGGGTGCCGACGGTCGTGGACGCCGCCACGATTGTGAACGACACGATGGAAGAGCTGGTCACGGAGATGGACCGCAGCGCGAGTATGCAGCGGCTCGGAGGGACGCTCGGAACACTCAACCAGGCGGAGAAACAGCAGATGATCCACGAGCTGATCTCCCCGCATCTGAATACGATGTTCGTGACTCCGAAAGACATCGACGAGACCGTGAAATATCTGAGCTTTACGATCTCAGAGGGACTGAATATCGCGCTGTCGGAATAGGGTATGCCGGTTTCTTGTCCGACAGCAAAAAAGAATCCCCGGAAACACGATGTCTCCGGGGATCTCTCCGTGCGGAAGATGGGACTTGAACCCACACGGTGTGACCACCACAAGATCCTTAGTCTTGCTCGTCTGCCAATTCCGACACTTCCGCGAACAAATGAGATTATAACAAAGAATATAGGAGAAGTCAACACCAAATTTGAAATAACGGGAAAGCTGAAAACGATGCTGAATCAGCGGGAAATCGGCAGAAAACGCAAAATACCCGGAGCGGCGGGACGAAAAAAAGCGGAAAAATGTATTGACATTTGGGGTGGGTTATAGTATCATTATCGTCGTGAGTTGCGAGACTTACTAATCTGCGGAGATGGCGGAATTGGCAGACGCGCAGGCTTCAGGTGCCTGTGGTAGCAATATCGTGAGGGTTCAAGTCCCTTTCTCCGCACTGAGCTTTCCAAGTCAAGTTGCTTGGAAAGCTTTTTTCATCTTGATGGAAAAATTAGCCTGGCAATTCTGGTAATAATGATGTGGGATTGGGCAATCATAGAAATAGAGTTACAGAGATCAGGAGGGATTACGAAATGGCAGAGAACAGAAGAAACCAACCAAACCCGTACCGAAACGACAGGGGACGTCACGGCGGTGAGCCGAAACGTAAGACCGGCATGAATATGAAGAAGGTATTCGGGATCAGCCTCTGCGTCGTGCTGGCGATCGTTGGCGTGAGCGGCGGCGTGATCTATAAGCTGGGGCATGACCTTTACAGCAATATCAACTATGTGGCGGACGAGGAAGTGAATACGGTGGAGGCGCTCCCGGAGCATGTGGTGGAGCAGATGGAGGAGGAGACGCTGACGCCGGATGAGCTTGCGGGCACGAAGAAGGTGAGCGCCGACGAGCTCAACAGCATTCACGATCTCATGAGCAGCCTCGCGGATCACAAGACGGTGTCCGACGAGGACGTCTACAATGTGCTCCTGGTAGGCGTAGACAGGCAGGATCAGACCTGGAACGGCAACTCGGACAGCATGATCCTCGTGTCGATCGACAAGGAGAACGACAGGGTCTCGATGGTGTCCCTGATGCGCGACACGTACGTGGACATCCCGGAGGTTGGTTATTGGAAACTGAACCACGCCTATGCGATGGGCGCCGGTCCGCTGCTCTGCCAGACAGTGACGGATACCTATAAGGTCGAGGTGGATCGCTATGTGGCGGTGGACTACTGGAATCTGGTAGACATTATCGACCTGATCGGCGGCGTCTCGCTTGAAGTCAGCCCCGAGGAGGCGGAGGTCATGAATGGCTACATTGACGACATGTGCAAGCGCCAGCTGGAGATCGACCCGGAGCCGCACTTTGTTCCGGCGAGCGGCGGAAATCTCTACTGCGACGGCGTGCAGGCGGTGGCTTACTGCCGCAACCGCTGGGTGGGCAATTCCGACTACCAGCGCACGGAGCGCCAGCGCTACCTGCTGCAGCAGCTGCTTGCGGAAGTGAAACAGATGTCGGCGGTGCAGATGACCGAGAAGATGAGAGGCATCCTGGGGTACGTGACGACCAATATCCCGGAGACGGAGATCTGGGGCATGTTCTCCGAGCTGCCGGATATGCTGCAGTACAAGATCGAGACGGACCGCATTCCGTACGACAATATGTACGAGACGATCAATGTGAACGGGCAGGGCATGCTTGTGCCTGACTGGGAGCCGACCATCGAGAGACTGCACGAATTCATTTACGGGGAAAACGAGTAAAGTTTCTTAAGAAAAACGTAAGCTTTTCCGATGCGCTTGTGGGCGCCGGAAATCTATGATACGATAAAGCGACGGTTTGAATGAGCCGTCGCTTTTATCATGCCGACGCTAAGGGCAGTCCGGGCATAGAAATGGAGAAATTTTGATATGATAAAGATACTGATCGTAGACGACGAGGAGGCGATCGCCAACCTGATCCGCATGAATCTGGTGAAGGCGGGATATCAGTGCGAGGTTGCCTCAGACGGGGAGGAGGCAGCCGACGCGATCGAGAACCGTCCGTTCGACCTGATCCTGCTGGACATCATGCTCCCGAAACTGAACGGCTACGAGGTGCTGGAGTATGCCAAGTCGGTGGACATCCCGGTCATCTTTCTGACGGCGATGGGCGAGACGCAGCAGAAGGTGAAGGGGCTGAAACTGGGCGCGGAGGATTACATCGCGAAACCGTTCGAGATCGCGGAGCTTTTGGCGCGGGTGGAGACGGTGCTGCGCAGATACAGGAAGACCGAGCGGAGGATTCGGATCCTGGACATCGAGATCGACACGGATTCGCGGACGGTCCTGCAGGGCGGACACCCGGTCGACCTGACGACGAAGGAGTACGAGCTGCTCCTGCTCTTTGTGCGCAACAAGAACCGCGCGCTGTACCGCGAGACGATCTACGAGAACGTCTGGGGCGGCGAGTACAGCGGGACGGGCAGGACGGTTGACCTGCACGTGCAGAGGCTGAAGAAGAAACTCAGCCTGGACGAGCACATCACGGCGATCTACAAGGTGGGCTATCGCTTTTCGGACGAATGATAACAGTATTTCGACCGTGCGAAACGGTGTTAAGCCGCGGCGGACTGTGCACATACCGGCGCAAGTGTGAAAGAAAGCCGGAACGGCGGGATTGAAAGGAGGAGCGCGATGCGGTTATCATGGAAAATATTTTTTATCACGACGCCGATCTTCGTGCTCTTTTTGACCTTTTTCGGGCTGTGGATGATTCAGGACAGTTTCAACAGCAGCCTTGACCGCGAGGTGGAGCGCTGCATGATCGAGAATCAGATGTTCCAGAACTCCTATGAGCTGACGCTGCACAGCCTGTCGGAGGAGCAGCGGGAGCAGGCGTCGATCAGCCGTCTGGTGGAGAGCTTTCATCAGAGGCGCGAGGAGGCGAGCGGGAACGCGCGCATCTACGGCGGGGACGGGGAGCTCCTGTACCAGGACAACGGTCTGCGCGTGGAGCACGGGATCGCGGACGAGCTCGACGAGGAGCACAACGCCGGATACGAGATCGTGCGGCAGGGCGATGAGACCTACCTTGTCGTACAGGCGAGGAGCGATTCCGGCGTCCGGATCGAGACGACGAAAAATATCTCGGAGATATACGAGGAGCGCTCGTCAATGTACGCGCGCTACCAGATTGGCGCGCTCCTCGTATCGGTGCTGGTGGGCGGGCTGATCCTGCTGGTGCTCTTCCTTGTGATGCGCAATATGCAGACGCTTTCCAGCGCGACGCGGCGGTTCGCGACGGGGCGCTACGACACGCGCGTGAAGATCGGGAGCACCGACGAGATCGGGCGGCTCGCGGAGGATTTCAACTGGATGGCGAACACGATGAACACGCAGATGGAACAGCTGCAGAGCGAGGTGACGCGCCAGGAGGAGTTTACGGCAGCGTTTGCGCACGAGCTGAAGACGCCGCTGACCTCGATCATCGGGTACGCGGACACGATCCGGCAGATGGAGCTGTCGCCGGAGGAGACGGACATGTGCGCGGACTATATTTTCCGGCAGGGGAAACGGCTGCAGTCGCTGTCCTACAAGCTGCTGGATCTGACGCTGGCTGGGCGCGAGGATATTCTGCTGCGGGAGATCCGCGCCGGGGATCTGCTGCATGAGGTGGAGCGGACGGTGCTGCCGTCGCTGCTTGAAAAGCAGCTCGTGATCCAGACGGAGGCGGAGGACGGATACATTTACGGAGATCGGGATCTGCTGATCTCGCTGTTTGTCAATCTGATCGACAATGCGCGCAAGGCGTCCGACGCGGGCAAGCGGATCCGGGTCGTCGGCGTGCGCCAGCCCGACGGCTATTCAGTCAGCGTGGAGGACGAGGGCAGGGGCATCCCGCCGGAGGAGCTCGCGCGGATTACAGAGGCGTTCTATATGGTGGATAAATCCCGCGCGCGCAAGGAGGGCGGCGCGGGGCTCGGGCTTGCGCTCTGCCAGAAGATCGTGGAGCTGCACCAGGCAGCCTGGCAGATGGAGAGCGAGCCGGGCGCCGGACTGAAGGTGACGGTGCGTTTCACCGTCCCGGAAGAAGAGCGCGGCAGGAGGCGGAACCGGGAGAGGAGAAGACCGCGTCCGCCGAAGAAGACGCGGCAGGAGAAGGCGGCTGACACCGAACGCTGAGCGGGACGGAAAAGCGCGGATATCGGGTTGAGGAAAGGAGGTGGGCACATGAAGAGACGCGGGGGCTGGAAGACGGTTTTGCGCTATGCGGCGGGGATCCTGGCGCTCGCTGTGTCCGTGGCGGCGGCGTGGTTCCTGCCGGGGCTGTACGCCGGGTGGCAGGACGCGCGCACGGAGGGGCGTGTGGTGCTCTCCAAACGGGATAATATCCAGTTCCTCGACACGGCGTCGCTCGACCTTGCAGGGCGGCTGAAGATGTTTGAGGAGGCAGAGAACTTTTCCTGGGAATGGAGCCTCAACAGCGATTACGGAGGACTGAAATCTGCTACCGAGGAGACGATCGACCGATTCCGCGGCGTGATGGGGGACTGGTGTGAGGCAGGGTTGTTTCCGGAAGATTGTCTTGCCGTGATTACCGCGGAGAACCTCATGTTCTCCGACACGGCGCTCGTCTATCTGGACAGCGCGGTCCTGCAGGTGTACGGTTTCCATTTTCGGGAGGCGGACGGCTATGCGGTCACGCTTTTGACGGACACGGATATGGACGTGATCTATTACGCCTCTGTGAGCGGACCGTCGATGCTGGACGTGATCGCGGAGGATCGCGGCTTTGCGTCCTTTGAGGCGATGGCGCAATATAACCTGCGGCTTTTGGAGAATCAGGGGATCGCCCCGGACGACATGGAAAAGCTGCGGGAATCCGGCGCGTACGAGGACTTGGAGGATATTTATTCTTATGTCATCGACATGCATGAGCAGGAGATTCGTCCGGCGGAGGAATCGCGCTATGATTTCGCCGCGGTCTGCGGGGCGCAGGGAATGGAGGCGGAGCGGCGGTACGGGAACCTGGAGATGGATGTGAGGCTTACGTTTGAGTCCTTTACAGGACATGCGTACCGCACGGTCGTCGGTGTGAGCTATTTCGCGGATATATGGGAAAGTGTGGGCGTCGGTTTTGCCGTGATGTACGGGACGGACAAGTGGCGGGATCTTGTCGCCGATTTTGCGTCGACCTATGGAGGAAATGAGGTAATAATGGTGAATGGCATGGACGGCATCATGGAATGGTATGACATGGAGATCGCGTACGCGGTCAGAGATCCGGAGATCCTTGGACAGCTGCGTTATCCGCTGGACGTGCAGGAGGCGGGCGAGGCGCGCGACGCGGCGCAGAAGTCGCCCGGGAGCGAGGCGTATGACGGGGAGCTGTCCGGGAGCGAGACGTACAGCGTGGAGGCGTCCGGGAACGAAATTTTTTCATGATACAACTTTGATACAATTTTGAGAAAAATCTGATACATGTACGTTTTATCCTCTCTGCAGATGGACGGAAAACGACAGAGGAAACGGGCGGGTCCCGGCGGTTGTTTTTCGGAAATACAGATGCAGAGGGGATATTTTTATGTATGCATATGAGAGAGCGCAGGGAAACGTGAACCACAGGGTCGTGAAAGCATACAGCTCCACCGACCGCAGCGCGGAGGACGCCTGGAACTATTTTGCGGCGGGAGACCGCGCGCAGAAGAAGAGGGAGCGGAGGCGGGAGCTGAGCGAGAACCGGCTGCGCCTGACCGAGAGCGAGAAGAAGGAAGGGCGCGCGCAGCGGCGCAGGAAGAGGCGGCGCGTGGCGCTGGGGACTGCGGCGGCGCTGATCGCGGTAGCGGCGGTCGGGGCGACGCGCTACAGGCGGGCAGGGGAGACGAGTTCAGGACGTTTCTGGATCTGGGAGGACCGGGGAGACGGCGGCGTCAATATAGCCGGGCAGGAGGCGGATCTGCTGATGCTCGTCAACAAGGATCATGCGCTCCCGGACGGCTATCTGCCGCGGCTGCACTGGTTGGAAAACAAGTCCTGCGCGGTCGCGGAGGAAATGTATCCGGCGCTGAAGATGATGCTGACAGACGGCGCGAAGGAAGGGCTGCAGTTTGTCGTCGCCTCCGGCTACCGGGATTCCGAGTATCAGCAGAGGTTGCTGGACGAGGACATCGCGGCGTCGATGGAGAGCGAGGGGCTGAGCTGGCAGGAGGCTTACGACAAGGAGACGCGCGAGACGATGCCGCCGGGGCACAGTGAGCATGAGACGGGGTTGGCGGCGGACATTGTCTCGCTCGATTACCAGATGCTGGACGCGCAGCAGGAAAATACGCCGGAGTGCAGGTGGCTGCAGGAAAACTGCAGCAAATACGGCTTTATCCTGCGTTATCCGCGGGGCAAGGAGGATATCACGAAGGTGGACTATGAGTCCTGGCATTTCCGCTATGTGGGCGCGGAGGCGGCGCAGGAGATCACGAGCCGGGGAATCACGCTGGAGGAATATCTGGAGGAGGCATGAGGCGGAATCCGGCATTGGAGAATGAGGAAAAGATATGGTTACGATCGGGGAAATAGAGGAGACCCTGCGGGAGCGCGGGCTGATGCGGCAGGACGAAGAGGCTGCCGCGCATGAAACGGCAGGGCGGCAGTCGGACGTGGCGGAGCGGCAGTCGGACGCGAAGATTTGCTGGCTTACCTGCGATTCGCGCGCCGCAAGACCGGGGACGTTATTCATCTGCAAGGGAGCGGCGTTTCGCGAGGAATATCTGCGGGAGGCGGCGGAAAAAGGGAGTATTGCATATATCAGCGAGCGGGAATATGCGGCAGGTCGGGGGCTGACCGCATTTCTTGTGAGCGACGTGCGGCGCGCGATGGCGGCGGCGTCCGCATTGTTTTTCGGGTACGCGCCGGGAGAGCCGCGTCTGACCGGGATCACGGGGACGAAAGGAAAGACGACGACGGCGTGGTACTTGAAGGCGATGCTGGACGCGTGGGAGGCGCGGCAGGGAGAGCCGGAGACCGGGCTGATCTCGACGGTGAGCAACTATGACGGAAAGCACAGGCAGGACGCGGTGATGACGACGCCGGAGGCGCCGGCGCTCCATGAGCTGCTGGCGAATGCGCGGCAGGAGGGGCTGCGCTATATGACAATGGAGGTGTCGAGCCAGGCGCTCAAGTACAAACGTGTGCGGGAGCTGCAGTTTGACGTGGGGATCTTCCTGAACATTTCCGAGGATCACATCAGCCCGCAGGAACACCGCGATTTCGGAGATTATTTCAGCTCGAAACTGTCGATTTTCCGGCAGACGAAGACCGCATGCGTCAACCTGGACGCGGACCATGCGCAGAAGATCCTCGACGCGGCGCGGAAGGCGGAGCGTGTCGTCACCTTCGGCAGACATCCGCGCGCGGATTATCGGTACAGTGAGGTGGACAGAGCGGGGAGCCGCATTTCGTTCCGCGTGACCTGCGCGAGCTTCAGCGAGCGCTTTGAGCTCGCGATGAGGGGGAGTTTTAATGTAGAGAATGCTGTGGCGGCGATCGCGGCGGCTGACGTGTACGGCGTGCCGCTTTCCTGCATGCGGCAGGCGCTTGCGCAGACCACGGTGCCGGGACGCATGGAGACGTTTACGAGCGGCGACGGGAGGATCTGCGGGATCGTCGATTTCGCGCACAATCGGCTGAGTTTTGAGAAACTGTTTGACGCGGTATACCAGGAGTACAGCCAGTACCGGCGGATCATCACGATCTTCGGCTGCCCGGGCGGCAAGGCGCTGAACCGCAGGCGGGAGCTCGGGATCATCGCGGGGCTGTTTTCAGACTGCGTCTGCGTGACCTCGGACGATCCCGGCGCGGAATGTCA
The DNA here is from genome assembly GCA_947628045.1 of uncultured Lachnospiraceae bacterium. Lineage (GTDB taxonomy): Bacteria > Bacillota > Clostridia > Lachnospirales > Lachnospiraceae > Choladousia. The sequence goes on from CANQYP010000002.1 coordinate 40,194, forward strand.
GGAGGAGATCGCGGCGGAGGTGCGCGGCTATGTGGAGATGACCGGCTGCGCCTGCAGCTGTATCTCGGAGCGCGCCGAGGCGCTCCGCGCGATGATCGCGCACGCGGGCGCGCAGCCGGGGAAGAGCCTGATCCTCCTGCTCGGGCGCGGGAGTGAGAAGTACCAGCGGCTCGGGGAAGGACTGCGCGAATATCCGACCGACTCCCGGCTGATGCGCGAGGCGCTGGAGGAATATGACGCAGATAAAGAGAAAATCACGGACGTGGCAGGATGAAAAAAGACGAAATATCCGTCTGAAATGATTGATATTATCCGGCGGATAAGATATACTTTCTGTAAGAAGATATGAAAAATGATATATTAGAGGAAGAGCGTTATGTGCAAGCTGGTTGAAGTAATGACAAATGACGGAAGAGTTTGCAGGGTTGCCGACATAAAAAAGGATTATATCGTGAACATCATTCGTAATGCGAATGTATGCCCTGCAATAGACGAGATTATTCTCTTTGGCTCTGCAATCGAGGAACGGTGTACAGAGGAGTCAGATATCGATCTTGCGATTATGGGTAAGAAATCCAGAACACAGATCCTTACATCGAAGTCATACAGAGATTTTGCCAGAAAGATATATCAATTTGGGAAATTTCAAAATTATGATCTGCTTTATTTTAGAAATGATAGGAAGATAAAGGACCATATTTTTGGTGATATCAGCCGGGGAGAGGTTATCTATCGCAAGGAAGGGGAAGAGAATGGCAAATAGCATATCGAAGGGATTGATTTATGCAGACATTTTGACAGCCAGTCAGGCGTTGAACACATACAAAGAGAATCCAAAATGGAAAGATATAAAAAATATATGTGCGTATCACTTGCAGCAAGCGGCAGAAAAATTGATTAAGTCGCAGATATACAACTCGGGTTTTGAATACGATAATCGAGAGCTATATACGCACGATATAGCTGCCCTGCTTTCCTACATAGAAATAAATCAAATATCGGTTGAAATTCCAAAGTTGATCGTGCAAAATAGTCATGTCATTACTTCGTGGGAAGCCGGCAGCAGATATGATATGCATTTTTCAATTCGTGTAGATACGCTGGAAAAACATTTGCAGATTATCAATCAATGGTACGAGTCTGTTTACAAAATTTAAGGAAGGAAACATGTAGATAAGAAAGAGGTAGGACATATGATCAAGGATCTGGTTAGACAAAACAGAAGTTACCGCGGCTATGATGAGAGCCGCCGGGTGACGGAGGAGGAGCTGCGCGAGTTGGTGGATTGCGCGAGACTCACCGCGTCGAGCGTGAACATGCAGCCGCTGAAATATTATCTGGCGTGGGAGAAGAAAGAGGTGGATCGAATCCAGGCGTTGACCGCATGGGCGAGAGGGCTGCCGGAAATGACGCTGCCGCACGAGGGCATGCGTCCGACGGCGTTCATCGTGATCTGCCAGGACAAAAACATTCAGGAGTCGCTGGCGCGTTTCCAGAAGGACGTCGGGATCGCGGCACAGACAATGCTGCTTGCGGCGGTCGAGATGGGGCTTGGCGGCTGCATGATCGGGAATTTCCGAGCGGAGTCTGTGCAGCAGGAGTTGGGGCTTGCGGAAAATCTGGCTCCGCTTTTGATCGTCGCGATCGGCAAACCGGCGGAAAAGATCGTACTGACGGAGGTGGGCGAGGGCGAGTCTGTCGCCTACTACCGGGACGAGAACGACGTCCACTATGTGCCGAAACGTAGGCTGGAGGATGTTATCCTGGAGCATTGAGAGATAGAGAGCAGGAAAGGATTGATTGACAAGCCCCCAAGGCGTTGTTACAATAAAGGTGCCCTTAAAAGGGCGGAGGCACTGTAAAGCGGCAGGCGGTTGGCTAATATCTCCCGAAAGGGGGTGAGGCTTATGCGAATTACATTACATATCGGTAGATTTACCGTTACGATAATTGTAAAGAGCAACGACCGCCAGTGCAAGTGACGGTCGTTTTAGCATATAAAATGATCTGATCGAGTCAACCGTTTGTCACAGTGCCTCTTTCTGTCTTTATTATATGCATAAGGGTGAGAAATGTCAACTAAAGAAAAATGGTTGATGGAGTATGTGCCTTCCGATGAAGACCAGAAATTATAAGAAATACGACCGCCGTTTCACCGGCGGTCGTGTTGACAAATCTCGCTTGATTATTTGATTATTTGATCCGTATGCGCAGTACGGATTTCTTTTTACTTCCGTCCGTTGCCATAGCGGTAATCTTGACGGTCTTTCCTTTTCCGGCTTTCAGCGCTTTTACCTTTCCGCTCTTACTCACGGTCGCGTAGTCGGGGTTGCTGCTGGTGTATACGAGCGACTTGTTGGCGCCGCCGGTAGCCGCCACCTTTGTTTTCAGTTTCATCGACTTTCCTGCTTTCAGGCTGCCTTTGCCGCTCAGGGAGACCTTCTTCACCACGCCCTTCATGATACGGATCTGGTATACCGCCGATTTCCCGCTGCCGTCGTTCGCGGTTGCCGTGATGGTGACCGTTTTGCCCGCGCCCGCCGCCTTCGTTGTGACGACGCCATTGGCGTTTACGGTCGCATAGCGTTTGTTGCTGCTCGACCAGGACAGGCTCTTGTCGCTGGCATTTTCCGGAAGTACGGTCGCCTCCAGGGCAACCTTTTTCCCTTTGGCAATCTTCGCGGATACGGCAGAGAGCTTGATGGAAGAGACCGAAACCGCTTGCGCGGTGCCTGATCCAACGTTTCCGCCTGTCTGCCCTTGCGCTGTCTGCCCCTGGGTGGTCTGCTCCTGTGACGTTTGCCCCTGCGACGTCTGTCCCTGGTTCCCGCTGCTGTCAGAACTACCTCCCGATGATGAGTCTGGTTCCTGGGCGGACGGCTCCGGTATTTTTTCCCATACCGCGGACACGGTCAGGTCCTTTGTGACACGGTCAAAAGCTCCGTTCCAGGACAGCGTATAACCGGTCTTTGTCAATGACGGCGCTGTGGCTGCCCCGCCGTCCGGCACTTCTTCTATACTTACAGTCTTCGCCCCGTCGACAAAGGTCACGAGCCAGAAGGTCTTGAACTCCTTCTTTTCGGGGACGTTATGACCGTATTCTCCCCAGGAATACACGGCCTTATCCTTCTTCAGGATTACGCCACTCCACCCGTCCAGATCGACCTGCAGGACGCTGTCCATAAGCTTTACCGGTTTATATTCTCCTATGCCGAAAGAACCCGTGCCGAGCTGTCCCGAATCGTTCCTGCCCCAGATATACAGGGTTCCGTCCGCTGTGACCGCTGCGCCGTTGGAGTGTCCCATGTCTGCCTGTACAACATTCGACATGATCTGCACCGGTTTTGTCTGGTTATCTATACTACCGTTTCCCAACTCTCCGTAATAACCTGCTCCCCAGGTCCATAAAGTGCCGTCATTTTTCAGTGCCATCGAACTTCTCCAGCCCATGGAGATCTGCTTGACGCCCTCCATGATTTGAACCGGTTTTGGCTGATCGGTCGTATTGCCGTTTCCAATCTGCCCGTATTCATTTTGTCCCCAGGTCCACAGGGTGCCGTCCGTTTTCAGCGCCGCTCCGTGGAAACAGCCGAGCGATACTGACGCCACATCAGTCATGATCTCGGTCGGTATCGGCTGATCGGACGAAAACAGGCAGCTGTCGTTGCAGCCCCATACCAGCAGTTTTCCGTCCGTTGTCACCACGGCGGACTGGTCGTAGCCGAGACTGACCTGTTTCACGTGGTCGAGCACCTTCTTTGGGGTACTGCATTCTGATCCCACAGCGCAGGCGCTGGCGATCTGCCCGTACTCATTGCTGCCCCACATCCACAGGCTGCCGTCCTGTTTCAGCGCGGCGCTGTGTAACAGACCAAGGCTCACCTGTGCCACCCCGTCAAGGATCTTGACCGGATTGTCCCGCCTTTCGACGGAATCATTTCCCAGCTCCCCGCTGACGTTCTTTCCCCAGCTCCAAAGAGAGCCGTTCTCATCTACCGCCGCGTAGTGTTGATTTCCCGTGGCGACCTGCATCTGCACGCCCGCCGCATGGACGATACAGCCGCTCATCGCCAGCAGAAACAGCGCGCTGATCGACGCAGCCATTTTCTTGTAAAACTTCATAATCCTGTGACCTCCCTGCATTTCGCGCCGCGAACCGGGCGCTTTTTATTGATTAAGTTTAATATACCTGATTGCCCTGATCTGCGCAAGGTTTCTTTTATTTTTTTCCAGCCCGCACACATTTCCGTTCGCCGTAATAGGATAATACAGACGATATTCTGCGAGGGTGACAGGAGAGATGAAGGAGATCCTTGCGGGGCTGCTGCTCCCGTTTCTGGGGACATCGCTCGGCGCGGCGTGTGTGTTTTTTCTGAAAAGAGAGCTGGGGCAGAAACTGCAAAAGGCGCTGCTCGGCTTTGCCGCGGGCGTCATGGTCGCGTCTTCCGTGTGGTCGCTGCTGATCCCGGCGCTCGAGCTGTCCGGGGGTATGGGACGGCTGGCGTTCCTGCCGGCGATCGGCGGGCTGGCATTCAGCTTTCTGTTTTTGCTGGCGCTGGATCGATATTTTCCGCAGCTGTATCACGGGGACATTCAAGAAGAAACATGCTGTGTGATAAAAGATGGAGACGCTGCGCAGTTATGCCCGGAGCGCGGCGGAGATGAAAAAACACAGAGCGGGCGGAAACGGACGAATCTTCTCATGCTCGCTGTGACGCTGCACAATATCCCCGAGGGCATGGCGGTCGGCGCCGTCTTCTCCGGGCTGCTTGCGGCGCGCGCGGGGATCACGGTTGCCGGAGCGTTTGCGCTGTCGCTGGGCATCGCGATCCAGAATTTTCCGGAGGGTGCGATCATCAGCCTGCCGCTGGCGGGAGAGGGACGCATGAACCGCTGGGGCGCGTTTGGCATGGGAGTCGTCTCTGGCGTGGTGGAGCCGGTCGCCGGTGCGGCTATGATCGTGCTGTCGCATTATATTCAGCCGTTTTTGCCCGGTTTCCTTGCGTTTGCGGCGGGGGCGATGTTGTATGTGGTCGTGGAGGAGCTGATCCCGGAGATCGCGCAGGGGAGTTCCGATAAGCTGGGGACGATCGGGTTTGCGCTCGGTTTCATGGTGATGATGGCGCTGGACGTCGCGTTTGGCTGAAATGAAAAAATTAATATAGATTTTGTTGTAAACACAAGTGTTTTTCGGTATAATTAAAACATAACAGAAACGTATAACATGGTTTTAGCTGTAATTGATTAGGAAATTGAGGTGAAATGTTGTTGTCCGAGACTCCAAAGCCGACACGAGAGGTCAAGGCGAAACGTACTGCAAAGAATAGCGTATTTCTGGATCTCTTCCAGGACAAAAAGAACCTACTAAAATTATACCAGACACTGCACCCGGAAGAGGTGCATGTGACGGAAGATACGCTGGATATTGTAACGATTGATAATGTTTTGACAGATAATTTGTACAATGACTTGGGAATCATGTCCGGCGGGAATCGCTTGCTTTTGCTTTTAGAGGCGCAGTCCAGCTGGACGGTAAATATTCTGGTTCGGATGCTGCTGTATCTGGCGCAGACTTATCACGAGTATTTTGAACGGACAGAGCAGAGCTTATATAAAAGCAAAAAAGTAAAACTGCCGGAGCCGGAACTCTACGTGATATATACCGGGAACAGAGGAAGAAAACCGGATGTTCTGTCCCTGTCAAAAGAATTTTTTAACGGCGCGTGTATTGATGTTGAGATCAAAGCTAAAGTTATGTATGAGAGCGATGAGGACAATATCATCAACGAATACATTGTGTTCTGTAGGGTTTTCAATGAGCAGATAGAAAAGCATGGAATGACTCAGAAAGCAGTTACAGAAACTATCCGAATCTGCAAGGACAGAAATATCCTGAAACAGTATTTAAGCAGCAAAGAAGTGGAGGTAGTTACGATTATGATGAGTTTGTTTGATGATGAACAGATTATGAGGACTTATGCAAAAGATATTGCGAATGCAGCGGCGGAACAGGCAGAGGAGAATAAGGCAAAAAAGATGGCTGCCCGCATGATAAAGGCGGGAAAAATGTCCTTGGAGGATATAGCCGATTATACAGAGCTATCTCTTGATATGGTGAAGGAATTAGAACGGCAGATAATGCAGCCCGTATGATGATAAAGAAGGGGTGTTGACAAAAATGCCGAAGATGTTATACTGTTAAAAGCAATTGAACCAAGGCGAACACGCTGAAGAGAAGAGTAAAATGCGAAAGCATCCAGAGAGAGGGCGGCTGCTGGAAAGCCCTTATGCGGAACCATTTGAAAACGAACTCTGAGTGGCCCCAATCCGGTCCGGTGACTCCGTTATCGTCAAATGAGTGGTTTTGCTGTATAAAACAAGCAGGGTGGAACCGCGAGTAACGAACGTTGCCCGTCCCTCGCAGTCTTTTTTGGATTGCGGGAGGCGGGTTTTTGGTTCGCGTCAGGTGGCTCTTCAGGTTCGGTTCGGTACATGAAAATCGGCACATGAAAAACAGAAAAAGGAGTGGAAGACAATGATTATCACATTGAAAGACGGTTCAAAGAGAGAGTACGCGCAGCCGATGTCGGTGATTGACATTGCGGCGGACATCAGCGAAGGGCTGGCGCGCGTGGCGACGGCGGGCGAGGTGAACGGCGAGGTGCAGGATCTGCGCACGGTGCTCTCTGAGGATTGTGAGTTGAATATCCTGACCTTTGACAGCCCGGAGGGCGCGGGCGCGTTCCGCCACACGACTTCGCACATCATGGCGCAGGCGATCAAGCGCCTGTACCCGGAGGTGAAACTGGCGATCGGTCCGTCGATCGCGGACGGATTTTATTACGATGTGGACAGCGACACGCCGATCACGAACGAGGACCTCGAGAAGATCGAGGCGGAAATGAAGAAGATCGTCAAGGAGGCGCTGCCGATCACACGTTTCACGAAACCGAGGGCGGAGGCGATCGCCTATTTCAAGGAGAAAAACGAGCCGTACAAGGTGGAGCTGATCGAGGATCTGCCGGAGGACGCGGAGATCAGCTTTTATCAGCAGGGCGAGTTTGTCGATCTGTGCGCGGGGCCGCATCTGATGTCGACGAAACCGGTCAAGGCGTTCAAGCTGACCAGCCTTGCGGGCGCGTACTGGAGAGGCAGCGAGAAGAACAAGATGCTCACCAGAATTTACGGCACTTCTTATACCAAGAAAGCCGATCTGGACGAGTATCTGCGCCTGCTCGAGGAGGCGAAGAAGCGCGACCACAGAAAGCTCGGCAAACAGCTCGGGCTGTTCATGATGCGCGACGAGGGACCAGGTTTCCCGTTCTTCCTGCCGAAGGGCATGGTGCTCAAGAATACGCTGCTCGACTACTGGAGAGAGATCCACAGGAAGGCGGGCTACGTGGAGATCTCTACGCCGATCATGCTGAACCGCCAGCTCTGGGAGACTTCCGGGCACTGGGATCATTACAAGGAGAACATGTATACGACGGTCATCGACGAGACCGATTTCGCGATCAAGCCGATGAATTGCCCGGGCGGCATTCTGGTCTATCAGTCGGAGCCGCGTTCCTACCGCGACCTGCCGCTGCGCATGGGTGAGCTCGGTCTGGTGCACCGCCACGAGAAGTCCGGACAGCTCCACGGTCTGATGCGTGTGCGCTGTTTCACGCAGGACGATGCGCATATTTTCATGACGCCGGAGCAGATCCGCGATGAGATCAAGGGCGTCGCGAAACTGATCGACGAAGTCTATCAGCTCTTTGGCTTTAAGTATCATGTAGAGCTGTCGACCCGCCCGGAGAATTCGATGGGCAGCGACGAGGACTGGGAGATGGCGACGGAAGGACTGCGCAGCGCGCTCGACGATCTGGGACTCGACTATGTGGTCAACGAGGGCGACGGCGCGTTCTACGGACCGAAGATAGACTTCCACCTTGAGGACTCGATCGGCAGGACCTGGCAGTGCGGCACGATCCAGCTCGACTTCCAGCTGCCGCTGCGTTTCAACTGTGAGTACACCGGGGCGGACGGCGAAAAGCATCGCCCGATCATGATCCACCGCGTGGCGTTCGGCTCCATCGAGCGTTTCATCGGCATTCTGATCGAGCACTTCGCGGGCGCGTTCCCGACCTGGCTGGCGCCGGAGCAGGTGCGTGTGCTCCCGATCTCGGATAAATACATGGACTACGCGGAGAAGGTGAACAAGCAGCTCTTTGACGCGGGCATCCGCACCAGCATCGATACGAAGGCGGAGAAGATCGGCTACAAGATTCGCGAGGCGCAGCTTGCGAAGGTGCCGTACATGCTTGTGGTCGGCGCGAAGGAAGAGGAAGAAGGGCTTGTGTCCGTCCGCAGCCGTTTCGCAGGCGACGAGGGGCAGAAGACGGTTGCAGACTTCCTGACCGATATTAAGGAAGAGATCGCGACCCGCACCGCGCGTGAGACGACCGTGAAGGAAGAAGAGAAGAAGTGAAAACAGAAGTAAGAATAGAAGTAAAACAGTACAAAATATAATTCGAAAAAGTACTTTCTCATGCAAATGTGAGGAAGTATTTTTTCTTTACGCCATCTTAATATCGTCTTAACGCCATCTTAACGCGAGGGCGCGCTTTCCTAACACCAATTTTATAAATTTTGTGCGATACTGACCTCAGAGAGAAGAGATGGCTGCTGCCTGGGAACAGGCGGCAGTCAAAGAGGTGAGTGCGCATGAAGACATTATTGAAGACAAAACATTTTTCCTCATTTCAAATCATTATATTGGGCTTTATGGCGGTGATCCTGCTGGGGAGTCTGCTGCTGATGCTCCCGTTTTCCACCAGGCAGGCGGGCGGGGCGTCTTTCCAGGACGCGCTTTTTACGGCGACGTCCTCGGTCTGTGTGACCGGGCTGGTCGTGCGGGACACAGCGACCTACTGGTCCGGGTTCGGACAGGCGGTGATCCTGTTGCTGATTCAGGTCGGCGGCATGGGAGTGATCACGGTTGCGGTGCTGTTTTCAATCGCCTCGGGACGCAAGATCGGACTGATGCAGCGGCAGACGATGCAGGAGGCGATCTCCGCGCCGCAGGTGGGCGGGATCGTGCGGCTGACCGGTTTTATCCTGAAGGCGGTCGCCGTGATCGAGGGCGTCGGGTTTCTGGCGCTGCTGCCCGGGTTCGCGCGGGAGTTCGGTTTCGGAAAGGGCTGCTGGTACGCGCTGTTCCACTCCGTCTCCGCGTTCTGCAACGCCGGTTTTGACCTGATGGGGACGAAGGAGCCGTTCTCCTCGCTGACCGCCTACCACGGCAGCGCGGTCGTGAACCTGACGATCATGGCGCTGATCGTCGTGGGCGGGCTCGGGTTCCTGACCTGGGACGATATTCGGCGCAACGGATACCACTTTCGGAAATATCGCATGCAGAGCAAGGTGATCGTCTGCACCACGCTCGTTCTGATCGCGCTCCCCGCCGTCTATTTTTTCTTCTGCGAGTATGCCGGGGCAGGGCTTAAGGACCGGCTGTGGATGTCCCTCTTCCAGTCCGTGACGACGCGCACGGCAGGGTTCAACACGGCGGACCTCGCGGGAATGCATGACTCGGGGAAACTCCTGATGATTCTGCTGATGCTGATCGGCGGTTCCCCGGGATCGACGGCGGGCGGCATGAAGACGACGACCGCTGCCGTGCTGGCGGCTACAGCGATCGCGGTGTTCAAGCGGCAGGAATCGGCGCATTTCTTTGGGCGCAGGATCCCGACAGAGAGCATTCGCAACGCGGCGGCGATCCTGCTGATGTACCTGACGCTGTTCCTCACGGGCGCGGCGGTCATCAGCTACATCGAAGGTCTTCCTCTTCTGACGACGCTCTTCGAGACGGCGTCGGCGATTGGGACGGTCGGGCTGACGCTCGGTATCACGACGCAGCTGTGCGCGGCGTCCAGGCTGATTCTGGTTCTCCTGATGTTTTTCGGGCGGGTCGGGGGACTGACGCTGATCTTCGCGGCAGTGTCGGAGACACAGAAGGCGGCGCTGCATTTCCCGAAGGAGAAGATCACGGTCGGGTGAACTGGGCTGGCAGCGTTGTATTTTCCGCTAAGAGAAGATCGCGATTGATTGAAACAGGCTGGCGGCGCTGCATTTCCCGAAGGAGAAAATCACGGTCGGGTGAAACTAGAAACATATCCGGTGCGAAGGACGGCAGGTTGGCGCCCGGATCGGCATCGGAGGAAAGGATATTGATATGAAAACGGTATTACTGATCGGACTTGGAAGATTCGGAAGGCACATCGCGCAAAAACTTGGGGAGCTGCGGCACCAGGTGATGGCGGTGGATAAATCGGAGGAGCGCGTGAACCAGGTGCTCCCGTACGTGACAAACGCGCAGATCGGGGACAGTACAGACCGGGCGTTTCTGGAGACGCTGGGAGTGCGGGATTTTGACGTCTGTATCGTGGCGATCGGGGACGATTTTCAGAGCTCGCTGGAGACGACCTCTCTTGTGAAGGAGCTTGGCGCGAAATTCGTGGTTTCCCGGGCGGCGCGCGACGTCCACGCGAAATTCCTCCTGCGCAACGGAGCGGACGAGGTCGTCTACCCGGAGAAACAGCTCGCGTCCTGGACGGCGATCCGGTACAGCTCGGATCATCTCCTGGACTATATCGAGCTGAGCGAGGAGTACGCGGTGTATGAGGTCGAGGTGCCGAAGGCGTGGTTCGGCAAGACGATCGGCGAACTCGAGATCCGGAAAAAATACGGCATGAATGTCATGGGCGTCCGCAGGGAAAAGGGCGGAAAGCTGGATCTGAACATCACGCCTCAGATCTGTTTTGAGGAAGGAATGACGGTGCTGATCCTGGGGAACCGCCGGGAGGTACAGAAGTATTTTCGCATCTGAGTCGGCGGCATGGCTGCGAAGGTTAGTGTCAGGCGGTATATGAAAATCCGAAGACAAAAAAGCGCGAAGAGAGGGGCATAAGTATGACGGATCTGTTCTTGATGGGGATATTTGTTCTCTGTATCGTGATCGGATATTTTGTGGTAAAAAGGAGTGGAGGAATTCTGGAACATATGCTGTTCCGAAATTCCAATTCGTGGTATAATCTGCGCGAAAGCAATGAGCCGTGCAGAGACGCTGGAGCGGGAAATGCCTGCTCGCAGGCAATTTCACGGGACAGCGGATCTATAGGGCGAATGCCCGCGAGCCCGGAAAAGCAAAGCTTTTTCGGGCTTGGCACGGCTCAAAAGCGAGAGCAGACGGAGACAGGCGCGGACGCTGGAGTTAGCTCCCGAGAGGACGCGGCTAGTCGACGGAAGATAGGGCGAACGCCCGCGAGCCCGGAAAAGCAAAGTTTTTTCGGACCGGGCACGGCTCGGTTAAAGAATTACAAGGCAGGAATCAGGCATGAGTGGAAGACCAACTGAGGGGGATCAGACCAGAGAACATATACTGGCTTGTCTGTCGCCCGCGCCGTCGAACGCGAAGATCATACGGACGGCGGCGCGGATGGCGGAGGCGTATCAGGGGACTCTGACGGCTCTTTTTGTGGAGACGCCGGAGTTCGCGTCGTCCGGGGCGGAGGAACGCAGCCGCCTGCAGGCAAACACGCGGCTCGCGCAGGAGCTGGGCGCGGTCACGGAGCATGTGGCGGGGGAGGATATTTCCTTCCAGATCGCCGAGTTTGCGCGCCTCAACGGCGTGACGAAGATCGTGGTCGGCAGGAGCAACGCGGCGAGTCGGCGTTTCCCGGGGAGGCGGTCGCTGACCGACCGGCTGATCGAGAGCGCGCCGAACATGGAGATCTACATTATCCCGGACAGCCTGACGGACTCCGACTACCGTGTGCGCGAAAAACGCGTCGGGAAACCGGTGTTTACCGTGCTTGATACGGTGAAATTCCTGCTTTCCCTGGTGATGGCGACCAGCCTGAGCCTGTTATTTTACCGCTGGGGGCTCTCGGACGCCAATATCATTACGGTATATATCCTGGGCGTCCTGATCACCTCCGTCGTGACGGAGCACATGGTCTACGGCGTCCTCGCCTCGGTGGCAAGCGTGTTTATTTTCAATTATCTGTTCACGGACCCGCGCTATACGCTGTTCGCCTACGACATCGGCTATCCGATGACCTTTCTTGTCATGCTGCTCGCCTCGCTCCTGACCGGGACGCTGGCGGCGCGGATGAAGAACCTCGCGTACCAGTCGGCGATCAGCGCGTACCGCACGAAGATCCTGCTCGACACGAACCAGTCTTTGCAGCACGCCTCGGGCAGGGAGGCGATCGTCCGCGCGACGGCGGATCAGCTCTCCAAGCTGACCGGAAGAGACGTGGCGATCTATCTCCCGGAGGACTGCGACCTGGAGGCGCTCTTGTCGAGAGGGAACACGGACGCGCGGCTCTACGGACCGATCCGGCTCGGCGGCGTGCTCTACGGTGTCGCCGGAATCGACGTGAAGGATAAGCCGGTGGACGCGTTCGAGAACGGGATCCTGATGTCGATCCTGGGCGAGTGCGCGCTCGCGATGCAGAATGAGAAGAACGCGCGGGAAAAGGAGGACGCCGCGGTGCTCGCGCGAAACGAGCAGCTCCGCGCGAACCTTCTGCGCACGATCTCGCACGACCTGCGCACGCCTCTGACCTCGATCTCCGGCAACGCGAGCAACCTGCTGTCGAACGGGGAGGAGTTTGACGAGGCGACGAAACAGCGCCTTTACACGGATATCTACGACGATTCCATGTGGCTGATCAATCTGGTTGAGAACCTGCTCTCGGTCACCCGCATGGAGGGCGGCGGGGTGGAGCTCCACCGCACCGCGGAGCTGATGGACGAGGTCATCGCGGAGGCGCTGCGGCACGTCGACCGAAGGAAGGCGGAGCATACGATCACGGTGCAGAATACGGACGAGCTGCTGCTTGTCCAGATGGACGCGCGCCTGATCGTGCAGGTGATCATCAATCTGGTGAACAACGCCGTCAAATATACGCCGCGGGGTTCTGAGATCATCATCTCCGCCTGTGAGAAGGATCACATGGCGGTGGTGAGCGTCGCGGACAACGGCGCGGGGATCCCGGACGAGATGAAACCGCAGATCTTCGAGCTGTTCTACACGGGGGAGCACCCGGTGACGGACGGCAGACGCAGCATGGGGCTCGGGCTCGCGCTGTGCAAGTCGATCGTGACGGCGCACGGCGGGGAGATCCGCGTATCGGACGCGGCGCCGCATGGGGCGGTCTTTACATTTACATTGCCGGTCAAGGAGGTACAGCTGCATGAATAAATTTCTGGTGCTTGTGATCGAGGACGACGCGCCGGTCCGCAACCTGATCACGACGACGCTGAAGACACATGATTACCGCTATCTGACGGCGGAGAACGGGGAGAACGCGATCCTGCAGGTGACGTCCCACAATCCCGACGTGATCCTCCTGGATCTCGGGCTGCCCGATATGGACGGCGTGGAGGTCATAAAGCGGATCCGCACCTGGTCGAACACGCCGATCATCGTGATCAGCGCGAGGAGCGAGGATTCCGACAAGATCGACGCGCTGGACGCGGGGGCGGACGACTACCTGACCAAGCCGTTTTCCGTGGAGGAGCTGCTGGCGCGTCTGCGGGTGACCCAGCGCCATTTCGCGCTCATGAACCAGGAGAAGGAGAACGACGCGGTCTTTGAGAACGGGGATCTGAAGATCGACTACGCGGCGGGCTGCGCCTGGCTTTCCGGCACAGAGCTGCACCTGACGCCGATCGAGTACAAGCTGCTCTGTCTGCTCTCGCGCAATATGGGCAAGGTGCTGACGCACACCTACATCACGCAGCAGATCTGGGGGAGCAGCTGGGAGAACGACGTCGCCTCCCTGCGCGTGTTCATGGCGACGCTGCGCAAAAAGCTGGAGAGCGGACCGGAGGCGAAACAATATATCCAGACGCACATCGGCATCGGTTACCGCATGCTGCGGGTGGAGTGAACCGGATCAGCCCTTCAAGCCGCCCGGATCCGCATAGATCGATTATCGTATGCTGCGGGTGGAGTGAACCGGATCAGCCCGCCAAGCCGCCCGGCTCCATATGGATCGATTATCGCATGCTGCGGGCAAAGTGAATCAGAAAAACGCAAGATTGCTGGTGACATCTCTGACAGAAAATGGTATAATCGCAGTGATTCAGTCAGAGATGGGGCATTGTTATGAAACTGTTTTTCGATTATCTGAAACCATATCGCAGATCGATCGCCATCGTTGTATTTCTGAAACTTCTCGCGACGATGACGGAACTTCTGCTCCCATACATTCTTGAGCATATCATTGACGTCACGGTTCCCACGGGAGTTCTGCACGAGATCTTCCTGTGGGGATTTCTGATGATCGCCACGGCGTTCGTGACGCGCGCGCTGAACATCGCGGGCAACCGAAGAGCCGTGGAGAATGCCCACAACATTTCCTACAATATTCGACAGGATCTGTTTGCCCGGACGGCGAATCTGTCGGGGAATCAGTTTGACACGCTCGGGCTCCCCAGCCTGATCAGCCGCATGACAAGCGATAGCTACAACGTGCAGTCCTGCGCGCAGATGCTGCAGACGCTCTGTGTGCGCGCGCCGATCATGCTGCTCGGAGGGATCATCGTCACGCTGCTGATGGACCGGGTGCTTGCCTCGATCCTCTGCGTGATGCTGCCGATTTTGCTGCTCGTGATCTTCGGCGTCTCCCGCTACGGCATTCCGCTCTACAACAAGGTGCAGCAGAGGCTGGACGACGTTGTCCGCGTCATGCGCGAGAACATCAGCGGGATCCGCGTCGTCAAGGCGCTCTCGAAGACGGAGTACGAGAAACGGCGTTTCGCCGGGTACAACGACGCGATGGCGGACAGCGACATCATGGCGGGGACAGTCATGGCGCTGCCGGGGCCCATCATGCAGCTCTGCCTGAACGTCGGGCTGACGCTCGTGGTGTTTCTCGGGGCGGCACGCGTGAACAGCGGGGCGGCGCAGCCCGGCGTGATCCTTGCCTTCCTCACCTATTTCAACATGGTGCTGCAGGGAGTCATGGGGCTGAACCGCATCTTCACAATGCTGAGCAAGGCGACGGCGTCCGCCGACCGCATCGCGCAGGTACTCGCGACGCCGGAGGATCTGAAGACGGTCGGGGAGGAAGAGGCAAGGCAGCCGTCCGGGGACGGGTTTATCCGCTTTGAGCATGTCAGTTTCCGCTATGGGACGGACGTGAATATCGCCGCGCAGGGCTCGGAGCCTTTGCGGCATGAAGACAGAGAAGACCGTGCGGTCAAGGACGGGACAGACGGCGGCGGCAGGGAGAAATGTCTGGACGACATCAGCTTTGCGATCCGGCGCGGCGAGAGCCTGGGGATTATCGGTCCGACCGGCTGCGGGAAGACGACGGTCATCAATCTGCTGATGCGTTTCTACGACGCGCAGGAGGGCGGCATTTTCGTGGACGGGCGCGATGTGCGCAGCTATCCGAAGGACGAGCTGCACCGGAAGTTCGGCGTGGTGTTCCAGAACGATATGGTGTTCAACGACACGCTGCGGCAGAACATTTCATTCGGCAGGGAAGTGACGGAGACGGCGCTGCGGGACGCGGTGCAGGACGCGATGGCGGCGGAGTACATCGACGGGCTGGAGAAGGGGCTGGACTATGTTGCGGACATCAAGGGCGCGAACCTGTCCGGCGGACAGAAACAGAGGCTGCTGATCGCGCGCGCATTGGCGGCGGACCCTGAGATCCTGATCCTGGACGATTCCTCGTCCGCGCTGGACTACAAGACGGACGCGGCGCTGCGAAAGGCGGTTTTGGAGCGGCACAAAAATACGACGACGATCCTGATCGCCCAGCGTGTCAGCTCCGTCATGGGCATGACGAATATCCTGGTGATGGACGACGGGCGCTGTATCGGTTACGGGAGCCATGAGCATCTGCTGGAGAGCTGTCCGGAATACCGGGAGATCTTCCATACGCAGATGGGCGCGCTCGCGTGAAGAGAGCCGAAAGCGGCAGCTGTCCCACGCTGCCGCGGAAGAGCGCGAATCTGACGGAATAAGCGTCTGCAGCGAAGGATTCGTGCAAGAGAAAGAGCAGATCGTTATTAAGAAAAGACGAAGGAAAGGAGGCGCGGACGATGCCGGGACCGGGAGACCGCGGAGGGAAAAAAGAACGTCCGAAGGACACAAAGGGCACCCTGCTGCGCATTCTGTCCTATCTGAAGGAGTACCGCTGGGCGGTGGCGGGGCTGACTGCATGCGCCTTCCTGAGCAATTTCGGCAACCTGTTGGGTCCCGGTTTTGCCGGACACGCGATCCACGCTGCCGGGGCGGGCGCGGGGAAGGTGGATTTTGACGTCGTATTCTTTTACGGGCGCTGCATGCTGATCGCTTATGTGGCGAGCGGGCTGCTGACCTTCCTCGTCAATGTGGGGATGATGCGCGTCAGCCGGCGCGTGGCGCAGAAGATGCGCGGAGACGTCTTCGACAAGCTCATGACGCTGCCGGTCGGATACTTTGACCGCAATCAGGCGGGCGACATCATCAGCCGCGTCAGCTATGACGTCGATGTGCTCGGCACCAGCCTGTCGACAGACGTGGTGCAGATCATCACGAGCGTCGTGACAGTGGTCGGCTCCTTCCTGATGATGTGCGTGATCTCGCTGCCGCTGGTGGTGTGCATGCTGGTGACGATCCCGATGGCGGTCCTGTACACGTCGCGGATGGGGCGCAGGACGCGCCCGCTGTACGCGAAACGCAGCGCAGCCTACGGGCGCATGAACGGGTTCGTGGAGGAGATGTTTACCGGGCAAAAGACGATCCTCGCCTACGCCTACGAGGACGGAGTCTGTGAGGAATTCAGCGCGATCAACCACGCCGCCGCGGACGCGTACCGCGACGCGGACACGCTCGGCATGACGATGGGTCCGACGGTTGGTTTTATCAATAATCTGGGGCTTGCGCTGATCGGGCTGGTAGGCGCGGTGCTTTACCTGTGGAAGATCGTGGATCTCGGACCGATCTCCTCATTCGTGCTGTACTCCCGCAAGTTCTCCGGACCGATCAACGAGATCGCGAACATCGTCAATGAGATCTACTCGGCGCTTGCCGCGGCGGAGCGGGTGTTCCGTCTGCTGGACGAGCCGGAGGAGGTGAAGGACATCTACGGCGCGAAGACGCTCACGGATGTGCAGGGCGACGTCGAGATGCGGGACGTCTCGTTCGGCTATGTGCCGGGCAGGACGATCCTGCACAGCCTGGACCTGAAAGCGGACGCCGGGAAGACGATCGCGATCGTCGGTCCGACCGGCGCGGGCAAGAGCACGATCATCAACCTGCTGATGCGTTTTTACGACGTCGACGCGGGCGAGATCCTGGTGGACGGGCACGAGATCCGCGCGCTCACGCGGGACAGCCTGCGCCGCGCGTACGCGATGGTCCTGCAGGAGACCTGGGTGTTCCGCGGCACGATCTACGACAACATCGCCTACGGGAAGGAGAACGCCACGATGGAGGAGGTGGTCGCCGCGGCGAAGGCGGCGCGGATCCACAGCTACATCATGCGGCTGCCGGAGGGTTATCAGACCGTGATCAGCGAGGACGGCACAAACATCAGCAAGGGACAGAAACAGCTGCTGACGATCGCGCGGGCGATGCTCTACAACACGCAGATGCTGATTCTCGACGAGGCGACCAGCAACGTGGATACGAGCACCGAGCGGCAGGTGCAGCAGGCGATGCGTTCCCTCATGGCGGGGCGTACCTGTTTCGTGATCGCGCATAGGCTCTCGACGATCCAGAATGCGGATCGCATCCTGGTACTCGACCACGGCGATGTGGTGGAGCAGGGCACGCACGACGAGCTGATGGCGCAGAAGGGGTTCTACTACCGGCTCTACGCGTCTCAGTTTGAGTGAGGAGGCGTCAGACGCGAACGGCAATGTGTCTGTGATCATTTATATTCTTATGACGAAAAAATACCTGGTGAAAAGATCATAATTTTGTTCAAAACTTCCTTTGATTCTGAATCGCCGATTTGCTAAAATAACGGTAGAGAATCGGAAGGAGGTGTGGGACGATGTATCAGGTAGGAGAACAGATTGTCTATGGAATGACGGGCGTGTGCCGTGTCGAGGCGGTCGGACCTCTGGATATGCAGGGCGCCAAGGCGGGAGTCGACTATTACACGCTGACTCCGGTCTACCAGGGCGGCAGACTTTTCATTCCGGTCGATACGACGGTCTATAACCGCCCGGTGATGACGAAGGAGGAGGCGTTGGACTTCATCGAGCACATTCCGGAGGTGGATGCGGTCGTGTGCGAGAATCGGAATCCGCGTCTGCTCAACGAGCAGTATCAGGTCTATCTGAAGAGCGGCGACTGCACGGATCTGGTTCGTCTGATCCGCGCCGTGTACCTGAAGGAGAAACGCGCCGCGCGTATGGGACGCCGCCTGAGTCAGGTAGACGAGCACAGCATGAGGCGCGCGGAGGAGATGCTGCACAACGAACTGGCGTCCGCGCTGGGGATCGCGCCCGGAGAGGTGAAGGAGTTCATCACGAAGACGCTGGAGAAGTAAAGAGAAGAATCGGGCTGCCGGGTCATGTCGGCAGCTCTTTTTGTGCGCAATTTTTTTCTTTTCTTCCTGCCGAACTTGCATTATAATAAAGAGCAGTTTTAATGATCCACGCTCATATTACGGCGGAGGGAACCGCCGATGAAAACAAGGAGGAAGAGAGATGGCATTTGCGAAGGATTTTCTGTGGGGAGCCGCGTCCGCCGCACATCAGGTCGAGGGCGCGTGGGACGCGGACGGGAAGGGACCGGGCATCTGGGATACGTTTACCCGGACGCCGGGACGCATCGCCTACGGGGAGAACGGGGACGTCGCGTGCGACCACTACCACCGTTTTAAGGGAGACGTGGCGCTGATGAAGGAGATCGGGCTGAAGAGCTATCGGTTCTCCGTCAGCTGGCCGCGGGTGATCCCGGACGGCGTGGGCGCGGTGAACGAGAAAGGGCTGCAGTTTTACCGGGAGCTGGTCGACGAGCTGCTCGCGGCGGGCATCGTTCCGATGGTGACGCTCTACCACTGGAACCTGCCGACGGCGCTGTACGAGAGGGGCGGCTGGAAGAACCCGGAGAGCGTCGAGTGGTTCGCGCGGTACGCGGAGGTCGTCACGAAGGCGCTCGGGGACAAGGTGAGGTACTGGATGACGTTCAACGAGCCCCAGCTGTTTGTCGGCGGAGGGCTGACGGCGGGGTTCCACGCGCCGTTTGAGCAGAACCCGACGGACGTCCTGATGCAGGTCACGAAACATGTGCTCCTCGCGCACGGCAGGGCGGTGGAGGTGATCCGCCGGAACTGCCCGGACGGGGTGAAGGTCGGGCTGGCGCCGACCGGCGGCTGCGTGATCCCGTCGGAGCTTACGGAGGAAGGGATCGAGAAGGCGCGGCAGGAGAGCTTTTCCATGGACGAGAAGGGCTATATGTTCAGCAATGTCTGGTGGGCGGATCCGATCTTTAAGGGAGATTTTGCCGACCAGGCGAAGGAAGTGTTCGGGGACCGGCTGCCGGCGCTCACGCCGGAAGAGTGGAGACTGATCGCGCAGCCGCTGGACTTCTACGGGTTCAATGTCTACGAGGCGAGCGGGGTCCCGCAGCCGCACGATCTGTACGCGTATGACCGGTACTCCTACCAGGGCAGCCCGAAGACGGCGCTCGGGTGGAACATCACGCCGGACGTGCTGTACTGGTGCTGCCGTTTCCTGTATGAGCGCTACGGGAAACCGCTGATGATCACGGAGAACGGGGCGGCGTTCCCGGATCTGGTCTCGCTCGACGGGAAGGTACATGACCCGGGTAGGCAGGATTTCGTGCACCGCTATCTGCTGTCGCTTGCGAAGGCGGTGGACGAGGGGATCCCGGTGCTCGGCTATCAGTACTGGTCGATCATGGACAACTATGAGTGGACCGCCGGGTACGAGAAACGGTTCGGGCTCATCTATGTGGACTACCGCACGCAGGAGCGGATCCTGAAGGACAGCGCGTACTGGTACCGCGAGGTGATCCAAAGCAACGGGGAGAATCTCGGGTCTGTATGAAAATCATCATGTTTTAGTTCCCAAACGCGGGAATATGTGATAGAATAAAAAAAGCTTTACGAGCGGGAGGAAAGAAAAGAGATGTACAACAGGAGAGAGATCAAACAAAAAGCGAGGCAGTCGCTGAAGAAACACTACTTTATCTTCGTGCTGATCTGCCTGATTGCCTGGTTCCTGGGCTCGTCGGGAGGAGGCTCCACCAATCTGGAGAGCACAGCCGACCCGTCCGCCCAGACCGCAAACGGAGAGCTGGCGGCGAGCGGCACGAGCGCGGTCAACAGCGGTTTCCAGGCGGTCATGGAAGGCAAATCCATGGAAAAGCTCTTAGACGGGCTGATGGAGACCGGGCTTAAGACGGTGGGCTCCAGCAAGGAGGAGTTCATGGGACGCAGCAGAGGCGTCTTCGCCTCGGCGATCAACACGGTCACCTCCGGGACGCTGGTCGAGACCATCGTGTCCGGTATCGTGTCCATGCAGGGAGCGGGCAGCATTCTGCTGTTGTTCGTCATCTTCCTCAGCCTGGTGCTCTTGCTGCTGGTGTGGTTCTACGTGTCGAACGTCTACACGGCGATCTCCGCCAGGATGTTCCTGGAGGGGCGCACCTATGAGGAAGTGCCGGTTCAGAGGTTCCTGTTCTTCCTGCGCATCCGCAAGTGGACGAGAGTAGCGCTCGTGATGCTGCGCTGCACGATCTACCAGGTGCTGTGGGCGCTGACGATCGTGGGAGGATTCATAAAATCCTACTCTTACCGCATGGTGCCGTATATCGTGGCGGAGAACCCGGACATCGCCCCGGGCGAGGCGATCACGCTCTCGCGGAAGATGATGAACGGGCACAAGTG
>CANQYP010000003.1 GCA_947628045.1 uncultured Lachnospiraceae bacterium
GGCATCCAGGCGATGGCTTACTGCCGCATTCGCTACACGGAGGGCTGGGACTTCAAGCGCACGGAGCGCCAGAGGACCGTGCTCGGCAAGCTTTTTGAAAAGGCGAAGGAGAAGGGCGTCACGGGGCTGATCCCGTTGGTGAACACGATGATGGACTACGTCTCCACGAGTCTGAGCAACACGGAGCTGCTTTCGCTGGCGGCGCAGATCGGGAGATACAATATCCTGGAGACGACCGGGTTCCCGTTCGACCAGACGCCCGCGGACATCGCGGCGGGGGACTGTGTCGTGCCGGTGAATCTGGCGGCGAATGTCTCGCAGCTCCACGCGTATCTGTTCGGGGACGAGGGGTATACGCCCTCGCAGACGGTGCAGGAGATCAGCAATAAGATCATCGCGGACACTGGAATACAATAGAAGACGACGGCGTCGGCTGTAATAGTCCGCTGTCCGCCGATTGTCCTCCTACATCTGTCTGCCTGCGTCGGACTATGTCCGTCTCAGGTCAGACATCTGTATCGGACATGTCGGAACAGCCGGACCATCACAGCCTTCCGCCATGTAGTAATATTTTGGAGTTTATAGTATGGCTGTGATCGATGTAGTAATACCGGTATACAAGCCGGGCGGAGAGCTGCGGGTGATTCTGGAGCGGCTGGAGAGGCAGACGGTGCGCCCGGAGCGGATCCTGCTGGTGAATACGGAGCGGGCGTTTTTCGACGAGAGCGTGATCGAGGGAATCCGGGACGTGGAGGTCGTGCATATCCGCAGGGAGGAGTTTGACCACGGCGGGACGAGGCATATGGCGGCGCAAAGCTGCACGGGAGAGTTCCTGCTGTTCATGACGCAGGACGCGGTGCCGGCGGACGCGCATCTGGTTGAGAAACTGCTGGAGCCGTTTGCGCGGGAGCAGGTCTGCGCGGCTTACGCGAGGCAGCTCCCGGCAAAGGACTGCGGGGCGCTGGAACGCTATGCGCGGGAGTTCAATTACGGGGCGAGCAGCCGGATCAAGACGGCGAAGGATCTGCCAGAGCTGGGGATCAAGACCTATTTCTGCTCGAATGTATGTGCCATGTACCGGAAGAGCGCATATGATGAACTGGGCGGGTTCGTGCGCCGCACGATATTCAATGAGGATATGATCTTTGCGGCGAAACTGATCCGGAGCGGGCGGGCGGTCGCCTACTGCGCGGACGCGCGGGTGATCCACTCGCACAATTACAGCAGCGCGCAGCAGTTTCACCGGAATTTTGACCTGGGCGTCTCACAGGCGGAGCACCCGGAGGTATTTGAAGGAATCAAGTCGGAGGGCGAGGGGCTCCGCATGGTGCGCCGGACGGCGGGCTGGCTGTGCAGGAGCGGGAGACCCTGGCTGCTGCCGAAACTGGCGGCGCAGAGCGGGGCGAAGTACCTCGGTTACCGGCTCGGGAAAAGTTACCAGAGACTTCCGGAATGGCTGATCCGGAAATGCACCATGAATCAGGAGTATTGGAGGTAGATGCGAAATGTGCGGTATTGTCGGATATACGGGAAAAGACCAGGCTGCGCCGATCCTTTTGGACGGACTCGATAAGCTGGAGTACCGGGGCTATGACTCGGCGGGCGTCGCAGTCTTTGACGGTGAGAACATTCAGTGGATGAAGGCGCGCGGCAGGCTGAAGATCCTGCGCGAGATGACGCATGACGGGCAGATCCTTCCGGGGAACTGCGGAATCGGGCACACGCGCTGGGCGACGCACGGCGTTCCGTCCAACGAGAACGCGCACCCGCATTTCAATGAGGCGGGGACGATCGCGGTCGTGCACAACGGGATCATCGAGAATTTCCAGAAGTTGCGGAACCGGCTGACGGAGAAGGGATATAAGTTCGCGTCGGACACGGACACCGAGGTCGTCGCGCACCTGCTGGACTATTATTACAAGGCGGAGGGCGATCCGCTGCGGACGATCATTCGGACGATGAACCGGGTGGAAGGGTCGTATGCGCTGGGGATCATTTTCCGGGATCACCCGGGCATGCTCTACGCGGTGCGCAAGGACAGCCCGCTGATCACGGGGAAGGCGGCGGACGGCAACCTGATCGCGTCTGATGTGCCGGCGATCCTGAAGTATACGAGGGACGTCTTCTTTATCCAGAACGAGGAGATCGTCTGCATGGACGCGGACAGCATCCGGTTCTACAATATTGACGGGGAACAGATCGAGAAGGAGCCCGTGACGATCCAGTGGGACGTGACGGCGGCGGAGAAGGCGGGCTACGAGCATTTCATGCTCAAGGAGATCTACGAGCAGCCGCGCGCCGTGACCGACACGCTGAACCCGAGGATCGCGGACGGCAGGATCGAGATCGAGGAGCTCGGGATGACGGACGAGGAGATCCGGGCGCTGAAGAAGATCTACATCGTCGCCTGCGGCTCCGCGTACCACACCGGCGTCGTCGCGAAGTACGTGTTTGAGGAGCTTGCGAGGATCCCGGTCGAGACGGATCTTGCGTCGGAGTTCCGCTACCGCAATCCGATCCTGGACGAGGGCACGCTCGTGATCGTGGTCAGCCAGTCCGGCGAGACGGCGGATACGCTGGCGGCGCTGCGCGAGGCGAGGAAACAGGGCGTGCGGGTGCTCGGGATCGTGAACGTGGTCGGCAGCTCGATCGCGCGCGAGGCGGATAACGTCATGTACACCTGGGCGGGACCGGAGATCGCGGTGGCGACGACGAAGGCGTACAGTGCGCAGCTGATCGCGGAATATCTGCTTGCGATCCGTTTCGCGCAGGCGCGCGGGACGGTCAGCCAGACGGAGGTCAGCGAGATGATCGAGGAGCTGCGCCGTCTGCCGGAGCAGATCGACCTGCTGCTGGGGCATAAGGAGAAGATCCAGAGATTCGCGAACCGCTACATTGCAGCGCGCGACGTGTTCTTCATCGGGCGCGGCATCGACTACGCGATCTCGCTGGAGGGCTCGCTGAAACTGAAGGAAGTGTCTTACATCCACTCGGAGGCGTACGCGGCGGGCGAGCTGAAACACGGGACGATCTCGCTGATCGAGGAGGGCACGCTGGTGGCGGCGGTGCTGACGCAGGAGGACCTCTACAAGAAGATGATCAGCAATATGGTCGAGGTCAAGACGCGCGGCGCGTTCCTGCTGGCGGTGACGAATGTCGGGAACACGGAGGTGGAGAAGGCGGCGGACTACGTGATCTATGTGCCGGAGACGCATCGGTATTTCACGGCGTCGCTGGCGGTGATCCCGCTGCAGCTCTTTGCATATTATGTGGCGATTGGGAAGGGCTGCGATGTGGATAAGCCGAGGAACCTGGCGAAATCGGTGACGGTGGAGTAGCGTGCCTTGATGGTCCGCATTGCGGTTACAGGAGTACAACATGGAAGAAAACAGGAAAGACGAGTACGAGAAAATCTGCCTGATGTGCAGGAGACCGGAGAGCAGAGCCGGCAGGATGCTGGAGATGGGAAACGACGTCTGCATCTGCCATGAGTGTCTGCAGAAGGCGGTCGACTCGATGAAATTTTCGGGGATCTCGTACAATGATTTTATGAATTTTATGCCGGACTTTTCCAAGGGGAACGGAAACGCGCCGGAAAATGGAGACGGCGGCTCGAATCCGAAGGACGAGGCAAAGCAGGAGATCGTCGAGGGCGGCTCTGGCTCGGGCAGTCCTGACGACCCGGAGAAGAAAGACGGAAAAGGGAACAAGGGGAACCGCCAGGGCGGGATCCCGACGATCGGCATGATCAATCTGTCCGATATCCTGGGCGGCATGGGGATGGGCGTCCCGAGGCAGCAGATCAGGAAGAAAAAGGACAAAGAGAAAAAGCCGGTGAAGGAGCTCGACATCAACAACATTCCGGCGCCGCACAAGATCAAGGCGAGCCTGGACGAATATGTGATCGGGCAGGAGCACGCGAAGAAGGTGATCTCGGTCGCGGTCTACAACCACTACAAGCGGATCGCGGCGGGCGCGGACGACGTCGAGATCGAGAAGTCCAACATGCTGATGCTCGGACCGACCGGCTGCGGCAAGACCTATCTGGTAAAGACGATGGCGCGGCTTTTGGATGTGCCGCTGGCGATGGCGGACGCGACGTCCCTGACGGAGGCGGGCTACATCGGCGACGACATTGAGAGCGTGATTTCGCGCCTTCTGACGGCGGCGGACAACGACGTGGAGCGCGCGGAGCAGGGGATCGTGTTCATCGACGAGATCGACAAGATCGCCAAGAAACGCAACGCGAACCAGCGCGACGTCAGCGGCGAGGCGGTGCAGCAGGGCATGCTGAAACTTCTGGAGGGCAGCGAGGTGGAAGTGCCGGTCGGCGCGGCGAGCAAGAACGCGATGGTGCCGATGGTAACGGTGAATACGCAGAACATTCTGTTTATCTGCGGCGGCGCGTTCCCGGGGCTCGAGGACATCGTCAAGGAGCGCCTGAACAAGCAGGCGTCGGTCGGTTTTCTGGCGGATCTCAAGGACAAATATGACGACGATCCGAACCTTCTGTCGAAGGTGACGGTCGAGGACCTGCGGACCTTCGGCATGATCCCGGAGTTCATCGGACGTCTCCCGATCATTTTCTCGCTGGAGACTCTGACGAAGGAGATGCTGGTGCGGATCCTCAAGGAGCCGCGCAACGCGATCCTCAAGCAGTACCAAAAGCTGCTTGCACTCGACGAGGTGCAGCTCGACATCGACGAGGGCGCGCTGGAGGCGATCGCGGAAAAGGCGCTGGAGAAGAAGACCGGGGCGCGGGCGCTGCGCTCGATCCTCGAGGAATTCATGCTGGATATCATGTACGAGATACCGAAGGACGACAACATCGGCAGGGTGACGATCACGCGGGAGTACATCGAACACACCGGCGGACCGGTGATCAGCCTGCGAAACGTGGCGGCATTGCCCGGAAGTCATTGACAAAGCAGGTATTTTTCTGACAATATTCGCGCAGACGTTGACAGCGTTTGACAAAAATGATATGTTAAAGAGTACGAAAGTGACGGTTCAGAACAGGTCGAAGCATATGCTGCGAGACCGCAAAAGTATGAGGAGAGATCGCTGATGAATGAAGCACAGAAACAGTTTGTGAAGGTTCTGGAAAGCCTGAAAGCGCTTGCCAAGACAAAGAAAAACATTCTGGAATATGATGAGATCCTCAAGGCGTTCGAGGGAATCGAACTGACAGAGGCAAGGACGGACGAGATTTTCGAGTACCTGGAGAAGAACCATATCGATGTCATGCAGGGAAAGGTGGAGGAGGACTCCGCGGACGATCTTCTTCTGGAATCGGAGGAGGATATCCTGCTGTCGGACAACGATGAGATCGAGCTGATCAACGACGTGGATGTGCTTGAGGGCGTCAGCACGGAGGATCCGGTGCGGATGTACTTGAAGGAGATCGGCAATGTGCCGCTGCTGTCCGGCGAGGAGGAGGTCGAGCTCGCGAAACGCGTGGAGGCGGGGGACGAGGAGGCGAAGAAGGCGCTCACGGAGGCGAACCTTCGCCTGGTAGTCAGCATCGCCAAGAAGTATGTCGGCAGGGGGATGCCGTTCCTCGATCTGATCCAGGAGGGCAATATGGGTCTGATGAAGGCGGTCGACAAATTTGATTACACGAAGGGCTACAAATTCAGCACCTACGCGACGTGGTGGATCCGTCAGGCGATCACGCGCGGCATTGCGGACACGGGCAGGACGATCCGGGTGCCGGTGCACATGGTCGAGACGATCAACAAGACGCTGCGCATGACGAGGACGCTGCTGCAGGAGTTCGGCCGCGAGCCGACCCCGGAGGAGGTGGCGGAGCGCCTGAACGTGCCGGTGAGCCGGGTGCGCGAGGTGCTCAAGATCTCCAGGGATCCGGTGTCGCTCGACACGCCGATCGGCGAGGAGGACGATTCCCATCTCGGGGATTTCATCGAGGACGACACGGCGCTCTCGCCGGCGGATTCCGCGGCGTTTTCGATGCTGCGCGAGGAGCTGGGCACGGCGCTCGAGTCGCTGACCGACCGGGAGCGCCAGGTCGTGCGGCTGCGGTTCGGTCTCGAGGACGGGCGCGCGCGGACGCTCGAGGAAGTGGGCAAGGAGTTCAACGTCACGCGCGAGAGGATCCGCCAGATCGAGGCGAAGGCGCTGCGCAAGCTGCGTCACCCGTCGCGGAGCAAGCGGCTGAAGGATTTTCTTACATAAACAGGTCGGAAGACTTATTTTCAAAAAGGAGACAGACAGGGCGGCGCCGGGCATTCGGTGTCGCCTTGATTAAATTCTTTGTTTTTATTCCGGAAGTTGATTGTAAAATTTACCTTGAACGCTTATAATGTAAGGGAACGAATGATGGGACAAAGCAAAGACCGAATGAGCAGATACAGGAAAATGAAAAGAAGGAGCGCGCATGTGTAAGCTGGTTAATTTAAGGGTCGGAGATCGGGAGATCAAGGTCGCCGATATAAAAAAGGACTGTATAGAAAACATTATAAGCAATGCGCATCTTTGTGAAGAGATTAAAAAAATCATTTTATTTGGTTCGGCGCTGGAAGAAAGATGCGAGGAGAGTTCTGACATTGATATTGCGGTGTTTGGAAAATGTGCAAAGAATATGATGTTGCGTTTGAAAAGCTATCATGATTTTGTAAACGCGGTCGTCACGTTTGGAAAATGGCAGGACTATGATGTGTTGTATTTTGATATGACAAATCAGGGGGAAACAGCAGTTCTGAGCGATATCGCAAGAGGCGCGATTTTGTATGAAAGGGCGTGATAATTATCGAATTGTCAATGGGGCTGATCAAAGCTGATTTGATTATGGCGAGACAGGGAATTGAGCAGTATCGCAGCCATAATATAAAGCAGATCAAGAATCTTACTGCTTACCATTTGCAGCAGGCGGTTGAAAAGTTGATAAAAATACAAATATATCAGTCGGGCAAAGCGTTTGACAGCAAAGAATTGTATGTCCATAATCTAGTGAGGCTGATTAATTATGCGGATCAACTGGATTTTGACATCGATATACCGCATTTTATCAGAGAGGCTGCAGTGATGATCACGGATTGGGAAGCAAGCGGACGGTATGATGTACACTTTTCAGTCAGGATAACAAGTCTTGAAACCTATTACGATAAAATTGGATCCTGGTTTCAGGACGTATGGAAAAAGGGCATTCGCTGAAGAGATATGTTATTTTATTATGATAATATTATTATGAAACAGGAGGAAAATCATGGACATTGAACTGTTGAGAAAAGATATGGTGGCGGCGATGAAGGCGAAGGACAAGCCGCGCAAGGAGGCGATCTCTTCGCTGATCTCCGCGATCAAGAAGGTCGCGATCGACGAGGGCTGCAGGGACGATATCCCGGAAGAGCTGGCGGATCGCGTGATCCTCAAGGAGATGAAGACGGTGAAGGAGCAGATCGACACCTGCCCGGATTCACGCGCAGATCTGAAGGCGGAATATCAGTTCCGCTATGACGTGATCTCGGAGTACGCGCCGAAATTGATGTCGGCGGACGAGGTGAAAGCGTATCTGCAGGAGAGATTCGCCGACCTGCTCGCGACGAAGAACAAGGGACAGATCATGAAGGCGGTTATGGCGGAGCTCAAGGGCAAGGCGGACGGCAAGGTGATCAATCAGGTCGTCGCAGCGCTGTGCAGCTGAGAATACAGGAGGAATTGCAGATGCAGGAGACCAGACCTTTCGTCCCGTGGGAGATGATGCGGGACTTCATGGAGCAGGTATTTCAGAAGGAGGGGGTGCCGGAGGCGGACGCGAAGGTCTGCGCCGAGGTGCTCCTTGAGAGCGACCGCCGCGGCATCGAGAGCCACGGCTGCAACCGCTTTAAGCCGATCTACATCGACCGCATCGACGCCGGTATCCTGAGCCCGGTGACGGAGTTCGAGGTCGTGCGCGAGACGCCGACCACGGCGGTCGTGGACGGGCACAACGGCATGGGCATGGTCGTCGGGACGAAGTCGATGCAGATGGCGATCGACAAGGCGAAACGGTACGGCATGGGCATGGTCGCCGTGCGCAACTCGACGCATTACGGGATTGCCGGTTACTACGCGACGATGGCGACGAAGAATAACATGATCGGCATCACGGGCACGAACGCCCGCCCGTCGATCGCGCCGACCTTCGGCGTGGAGAACATGCTGGGGACGAACCCGATCACCTTCGGCATGCCGACGGACGAGGAATTTCCATTCGTGCTGGACTGCGCGACCTCGATCTCCCAGAGGGGCAAGATCGAATACTTTGCGCGCGCCGGGCTGCCGACGCCCGCGGGCATGGTGATCGGGCGCGACGGAAAGCCGATGACGGACAGCGAGGACATCCTGAACGCCCTGAACGAGAAACGCGCGGCGCTTGCGCCGCTCGGCGGGATCGGCGACGAGCTCGCGGGCTACAAGGGCTACGGCTACGCGACCGTGGTGGAGATCCTTTCCGCGGCGCTGCAGGCGGGCAGCTATCTGCGCATGCTTTCCGGGTTCGACGCGGACGGCAACAAGATCCCGTATCCGCTCGGTCATTTCTTCATCGCGATCGACACGGAGGCTTTCATGGGCGCCGAGTCCTTCAGGAAGACCGCCGGGAATATCCTGCGCGAACTGCGCGCGTCCGAGAAGGCGCCGGGCTGCGACCGCATCTACACGGCGGGCGAGAAGGAGTACGAGGTCTGGATGTTCCGCAAGGACAAGGGCGTGCCGGTCGGCGAGGCTGTCCAGAAGGAGCTCATCGGGCTGCGCGACCGGTTCGGGCTCACGCAGTTCCGGTTCCCGTTTGAATAGACTGGGAGGTCTTGTGAGGGCGGGTTGTATAATACACATAAACACACTAAAATTTGTGTATTGCAATTCAAAATGGCATATGCTATAATGTCGATAGACAAAAGGTGAGAAATGTCCATAAGATCAAAAGGTGGGACCCCGGATGTAGTTGCGATACATCCGGGGTTCCTTCCTCTTTTACGGAGAGGTGAACCGTTTGGGCTAGTTACCGGCTAATCATCGCTGTCTAACCACTTGATGATGTAGTGACAAGTTACACCAGCCGCGACAGCAACTATAAAGGCGAGAAATATATCCATAAGATCACCCCCTCTCTGTCACCAGTATTGGGGCGGTAACATCATAATTATACAACAAATAATATATAAAAACAATATAAAATATATAAAAACAATATAAAATATATAGAATGTATCAAAAATAAAAAACAAAGGATTTTTCAAGACAAAAATGACATAATGGACTTGTTCTACGGCGTCAGCAGACGGACAAGACGGTTGACAGCACAAGTAGCCAAGATTATAATGGTTTAGATAAATACAGAAACGAGGAGCAAAACCTATGATTTCGGAAAAGATGAAACCGTTTTTGCAGAATAATTCTGCGATTCGGGCTATGTTTGAAGAGGGAAAGAGAATGGCGGCGGAGTTCGGCGCGGACAAGGTCTACGATTTCAGCCTTGGGAACCCGAACGTTCCGGCACCGGCGAAGATCAGGGATGCGATCGTCTCCATTCTCGACGAGGAGGATCCGGTATTTGTGCATGGTTATATGAGCAATGCCGGATTTCCGCATGTCCGGAAGGCGATCGCGGACGATCTGAACGCGCGTTTCGGGACGTGTTTCACCGAGGACAACCTGATCATGACCGTGGGCGCGGGCAGCGGTCTCAATGTCTGCCTGAAGACAGTCGTGAACCCGGGCGACGAGGTGGTCGTGTTCGCCCCGTATTTTCTGGAGTACGGTGCGTACATCGGCAATTATGACGGTGTGCTCGTGCAGGTGGACCCGGACATGGAGAGCTTCCAGCTCAATCTCGCGGACTTTGAGCGGAAACTTTCGCCGAAGACGAAAGCGGTCATCATCAACAACCCGCACAATCCGACCGGCGTGGTCTTCTCCGAGGAGACGATAAAGGCGCTCGCCGCGATCCTGACGAAGAAACAGCAGGAGTACGGGCACGCGATCTATCTGCTCTCGGACGAGCCGTACCGCGAGCTCGCGTTCGACGGCGCTCAGGTGCCGTTCGTCACAAAGTATTATGACAATACGATGGTGGTCTATTCCTACAGCAAATCCCTCTCCCTGCCGGGCGAGCGTATCGGCTACGTCGTGATCCCGGACGAGGTGGAGGACAGCGCGGACACGATCGCCGCGGCGACGATCGCGAACCGCATCAGCGGCTGTGTGAACGCGCCGTCCCTGATCCAGCTTGCCGTTGCGAAGTGCGTAGACGCGGAGGTGGATCTTGGGTATTACGACCGGAACCGCAAAGCGCTCTATGACGGGCTGACCGGTTTCGGGTTCACCTGCGTGCGCCCGGAGGGCGCCTTCTACCTGTGGCTTAAATCCCCGGCAGCGGACGAGAAAGCATTCGTGGAGGCGGCGAAGAAATACCATATCCTGATGGTTCCGGGCAGCTCGTTCGCCTGCCCCGGCTATGTGCGGCTCGCGTACTGCGTCTCCTATGAGACCATACAGAACGCGCTGCCGGAGTTTCAAAAGCTCGCAGAAGAATATTCGCGTTAAGCCGAAGGCTCTTCAAGGTTCGCAGGGCTCGTTGCTATTGAAATGAATTAGACATGAACACACAGAAAGGACAGCATATGAAAATCATCATAGTGGGTCTCGGCAAGGTCGGGCGGTCGCTCGCGATCGAGCTGAGCCGTGAGGGAAACGACATTACGGTGATCGACCGGAGAGAGGACGTCGTGGAGGAGATCTCCAGCGTTTACGACCTGATGGGGATCCTGGGAAACGGCGCGAGCTACTCCGTGCAGATGGAGGCGGGGATCGAGAAGGCGGATCTGCTGATCGCCGTGACCGGGTCAGACGAGCTGAACCTGCTCTGCTGCCTGATCGCGAGAAAAGCAGGTAACTGCCACACGATCGCGCGCGTGCGAACCCCGGAATACGGCAAGGAGCTCGGTTTCATCAAGGAGGAGCTCGGGCTTGCGATGGTGATCAACCCGGAATTCACGGCGGCGCGGGAGATCGCGCAGGCGCTGAAATTCCCGTCGGCGATCGAGGTCAACTCGTTCCCGAAAAGCCGGGTCGACCTGCTGAAATTCCGCGTCCCGGAGCAGTCCGCGCTGAACAACGCGAGGATCTCCGATCTTTTCTCCGGCGGTCAGAAGGTTCTGATCTGCGCGGTGGAGCGCGGAGAAGAGCTGTTTATCCCGGACGGCAAGTTTGTCCTTCAGGCGCGGGACCTCGTGTCGATCGTCGGCGCTCCGGCGGACGCGAACGAATTTTTCCGCCGTGCCTCGATCGCCGCGAACCAGGTGAAGAGCCTGATGATCGTCGGCGGGAGCTCCGTCGCCTACTATCTGGCGAAGATGATGCTCTCCCTCGGCGTCCGCGTCAAGCTGATCGAGAAGGACCTGAAACGCTGCGAGCAGCTCTCCGAGATGCTCCCGAAGGCGACGATCGTCCACGGGGACGGCACGGACAAGGAGCTGCTGTTGGAGGAGAAGATCGAAAAATACGACAGCTTTGCGGCGCTGACGAACATTGACGAAGAGAATATCCTGATCTCCCTGTTCGCCCGGAAGATCGGCAACATGAAACAGGTCACGAAGATCAACCGCGCCGTGTTTGACGAGGTCATCAAGGAGCTGGACCTTGACACCGTGATCCACCCGAAGGACGTCACGGCAGAGCACATCGTCCGCTATGTCCGCTCCATGAAAAACGCGTCCGGCAGCAACGTCGAGACGCTGCACAAGATCATCAACGGCAAGGCGGAGGCGCTGGAGTTCATGATCCGTAACAAATCCCGCGTGACGGACGTTCCGCTGCAGGATCTGAGGATCCGCAAGGGAATCCTGATCGCGAGCATCAGCCGCAAGGGGCAGGTCATCATTCCGCGCGGCTCCGACGTGATACAGGAAGGCGACGGGGTGGTCGTGATCACTCAGTTCAGCGGGTTGAACGATATTCAGGACATCATAGCAAAATAGATACCGAAGTGGGACGTCAGATATGAATTACAAAATCATTAAAAACATCATAGGCTGGGTACTGGTGATCGAGGCGGCATTCATGTCTCCGGCATGCCTGGTCGCCGTGGTCTACCGGGAGCGCGCGGGTCTGTCGCTGCTTTTCTGCACCCTGCTGTGTCTGCTGTGCGGCTGGCTGCTCACGCGGAAAAAGCTGACCGACAAGAGCATGTACGCAAGGGAGGGATTCGTGGCGGTCGCGCTCTGCTGGGTCGTGCTCAGCGCGTTCGGGGCGCTCCCCTTTGTGGTGTCGGGGGCGATCCCGTCCTACATTGACGCGCTTTTCGAGACGGTGTCCGGTTTCACGACGACGGGGTCGAGCATTCTGCCCGAGGTGGAATCGATGCCGCACTGCCTGCTGTTCTGGCGCAGCTTTACGCACTGGATCGGCGGCATGGGCGTGCTCGTGTTCCTGATGGCGCTCCTGCCGCTCGCGGGCGGCACGAACATGTACCTGATGAAGGCGGAGAGTCCGGGTCCGTCCGTGGGCAAGCTCGTCCCGAAGGTGAAGGCGACCGCGGTGCTCCTCTACAAAATGTACCTCGTGCTGAGCATCGCGCAGCTCTTTTTCCTGCTGATTGGCGGGATGCCGGTCTTTGACGCGCTGACGACCGTGTTCGGCACGGCGGGCACCGGCGGTTTCGGCGTCCGCAACGACAGCATCGGCGGCTATTCCACCTATCTGCAGGTGGTCGTGACTGTGTTCATGATCCTCTTCGGCGTCAATTTCAACGCCTACTATTTTATCGCGTGCCGCAAGCCGAAGGAAGTGTTCAAGATGGGCGAGGTGCGCGTGTACCTCGGCGTCATTCTCGCGTCGATCGTGCTGATCACGATCAACATCTCAGGAATGTTCGAGAACGCGGCGAAGGCGCTGCAGCAGGCGGCGTTCCAGGTGGGCTCCATCATCACGACGACCGGTTTCGCCACGACCGATTTCAACCTGTGGCCCTCGTTTTCCAAGACCATACTCGTGATGCTCATGTTCATCGGCGCCTGCGCGGGCAGCACGGGCGGCGGCATGAAGGTGTCGCGCATCATCCTTCTGTTCAAGTCGATCGCGAAGGAGCTCGACCTGGTCGTGCACCCGCACCACGTCAAGAAGGTCAAAATGGACGGGAGAGTCGTGGAGCACAGCGTGATCCGCTCCGTGAACGTGTTCCTCGCGTCCTATGTCGTGATCTTTGCGCTCTCGGTGCTGCTGATCTCGCTTGACAATTTTGATTTCACGACGAACTTCACGGCGGTCGCCGCGACGATCAATAACATCGGTCCCGGGCTGGAGGTCGTAGGTCCGACCGGGAATTTCGGGGCGTTCTCCAACTTCTCCAAGCTTGTTCTGACCTTTGACATGCTTGCCGGCAGACTGGAGCTGTTCCCGGTGCTGGTGCTTTTCGCGCGGCGCACCTGGTCGAAATAGCACAAAATTATTACGGAAATGTTAACCAATTTTGAAAGCAAGCTTTACAATTTGGAAATTGTGTGTTAAAATAACAAAACAGTTTTTGGGGAATATGATCTGAAGGGGCGAAAGAGGTACAAGAGGGGATAAGGGATGCGAAGAAAGACATTACTCACTGTTGTACTTTGCATGGCGCTTGCCGCGGCATCGCAGAGCGTCAGCAGTGAATACCATAATTTAAGCCGTGTGAAGGCGGAATCGACCGAGGGCGAGGCAGAGCTGGTTTCGGGCGGCGCGGAGAATCCGACGGAGCCGGCGGCAACAGAATCACAGCCGACGGAACCGCCGCAGACGGACCCACCGCAGACAGAATCGAAACCGGCGGAGACGCAGCCGACAGAGTCGAAACCGGCGGAAACGCAGCCGACAGAGTCGAAACCGGCGGAGACGCAGCCGGCAGAGTCGAAACCGACGGAACCGCCGCAGACGGAGCCGCCGCAGACGGAATCGAAACCGGCGGAGACGCAGCCGACAGAGTCGAAACCGACGGAACCGGCGCAGACGAACCCGCCGCAGACAGAGTCGAAACCGGCGGAGTCCGAGCCGACGACTCCGCAGCAGACAGAATCACAGACGGCGGAGTCTTCGACCTCTGCCGAGACCAAGCCTGCGGATACCGAGAAGGTGACAGAGGGCGCACAGTCGGAGACGCCCGGAGAGACCGCGCCGACTGAGACGGCTCCGAGCGAGAGCGCGCCGACCGAGGCAGCTCCCGCCGTTCCAGCGCCGACGCCGGCGGAGACCGTGCCGACTGAGGCTGCTCCGGCAGAGACAGCGCCGGAGGAGATCGTGCCGGATGAGGAGAGCGAGTCAGAGTCGGAATCAGAGACGGAAGGGATCTCCAACGACGAGCTGATCGCCCGCCAGACGATCGTGATCCCGCCGCAGATCGAGAAAGAGTTTCGTTTTACGAGAGTGGACAAGCGCTATGCGATCGTCCGGGTTCCGGAGGGCGCGCATATCTACGAGGAGAAGTCCGAGGACGCGCGGGAGGTCGGTACGCTGAACTACTACGGCTACTGCTACATCCTCGAGGATCAGGACGACGGCTGGTACTATATCGAGTCCGGGAACGTGCGCGGTTTTGTCCGCGCGGAGGACGTCGTCACGGACGAGGTGGCGAACCGCATCGTCAAGATCAAGGGAATGGAGGAGCTCTCCGCGGCGCGGCTGCTGGTGGCGCGCACCGAGAATTCGGCGTACACCCACACGCACACGACCGTGCAGAAGGTCATTGCCGCTCCGAATTATGCGCTTGCGTCCGGGGATGTGAATATCTACGAGCAGAAAAAAGAATCGTCCAGGGTAGTCGGCACGATGTCCGAGAATACCCTTTGCTGCATATTGGAAGACGCCGATGAGAACTGGGTGTTCGTCGAGTCCGGCGATGCGAGAGGATTCGTGGAGCGCGCGGCTCTGGCGACCGGTCCGAAGATCGAGAACATCATATCGTCGATCGGGGAGCAGAACATGCAGCTTGCGCAGGTTCTGGTGGAGCCCGAGGACAACAAGGCATGCTACTATACGCTCACCTCGGTGCAGGAGGCGTCGCAGGCAGCCAAGACCCGCGAGGCGATGGTCAATTTTGCCACGCAGTTTGTCGGGAACCCTTATGTCTGGGGCGGGACCAGCCTGACGGAAGGCGCGGACTGTTCCGGCTTTGTGCAGACGGTCTATTCGTATTTCGGTTATTCGCTCCCGAGGGTCGCGGAGGATCAGTCCCATTACGGGATGCAGATCCCGATCGAGTCCGCCGAGACGGGAGATCTGATCTTCTACGCGCGCAACGGCTACGTCTACCACGTCAGCATGTACATCGGCGACGGGCAGGTAGTCCAGGCGGCGGGCAGAAAAGTGGGCATCATTATTTCCGGGATCGGCGGGAACGCGGTCTGGGCGACACGGGTGATCCACGACTGAGGTGTTTGACGCTATTCGTTGTCGGCTGATTCTTCCGGCTTTGGAAGGATCAGCCGAACTGTTTCAATTCGATGATTGTCCATCTGATCTACGGTCAGGCGTATGCCGTCGTCCGTCTCTACCGATTCCCCCGCGGTGGGAAGGTGATCCAGCATTTCGATCACAAGTCCGCCGACAGAGTCGTAGTCCTCGGAGTGCAGGGAGAGCTCCAGCGCGTCGTTGATGTCGTCCAGCTTGACGGAACCCTCGATCAGGTATTCCCCTTCACGGATCGTCTGGATCAGGTCCTTCTCATCGTCGTCATATTCGTCGCGGATCTCGCCGACGATCTCTTCCAGGAGATCTTCCAGGGACACCAGCCCGACAGCGGCTCCGTACTCATCGAGAACGATCGATAAGGTGACGGAATTCTTCTGCATATCGAGCAGCAGCTCAGAGGTCTTCTTGTATTCATAAGTATAGTAAGGCTCGTACATGACGTCCGTGACCCGGAAATTCCCCTCGCTGCAGAAAAGAAAATCCTTGATGTTCAGGATTCCCGTGATGTTGTCGCGGTCTTCCCGGTAGACCGGGAGGCGGGAATAGCGTTCTGTGTGGAAGAGCTCCTTGACCTCTTCGTAGGAGGCGTCCTCGCTGATGGCGGCGATGTCCGCGCGCGGCACCATGATGTCCTTCGCCTGTGAGTCGCCGAAATCCACGACGTTGTAGATCATCTGGCGCTCTTCCTTTTCGATGACGCCTTCCTGATGGCTGACGTCCACGATCGTGCGCAACTCCTGCTCGGTGATCGTGTTCAGCGACGCGTCCGCGTTCACGTGCATGAGCCGCAGAATGAAACGGCAGATGTGGTTGATGATGAAGATCACCGGCGTCAGCAGTTTCATCAGGAACAGAATGACCGAGGCGTACGCGAGCGAGAGCTTTTCGGCATTCACGGTCGCGAAGGTCTTGGGCGTGATCTCGCCGAAGATCAGGATCAGGATCGTGAGGATCCCGGTCACGATGCCGACCGCGCCGTTCCCGAAGAGCTTGATTGCGAGCGCGGTGGCGAGCGCCGCCGAGAAATTGTTCACGAGGTTGTTGCCGATCAGGATCGTGCTCAGCATCTTGGGCGAATTTTCGATCGTCCGCAGAACGATGTCCGCCCGGCGGTCGCCCTCGTCCGAGAGCGCTTTGAGCCGAATGCGGTTCACTGTGGTGAGCGCGGTCTCCGCGGAAGAGAAGAATGCGGACAGTATCACGAGGATCAGCAGGGTCAATAGTTGTATGGCGTCGTCCGAAGCCAAGAGATCATCTCCTTTATACAAAAAACGACCGGTTTTGCCCGGTTCGGCAGATCGTATCCGCCGTAGTCAAATCGATATGAATATACAATATATTTACCCAAATTGCAATAAATAATATACCCGCGCGCATATACATGAATCAAAGGGGAAAGCGCATCGGGAGGATATGCGATGGAACATTTGCGGGTGAAAGGGAAAACGGCGGTGAATATGCTGGCGGGGCTTGTGGTCTCATGCCTGGCGACGACGGCGATTCTGCTGGTGTTGGCGTTTGTGATGCTCAAGCTGCAGCCGGAGACGGGCGTCGTCGAGACGGCGATTCTGGTGACGTACGCGCTGGCGTGCTTTCTGGGCGGCTGGTACTGCGGACGAAAGATGGAGCGCAGGAAATTTCTGTGGGGGCTGCTGCTGGGCGTCCTTTATTTTCTTCTGCTGTTCCTGATCTCAGGGATGGGCGACCGCGCGGTGCAGTCAGGGCTGCTGCAGAGTCTGACGGCGCTCATCATATGCGCGGGCGGCGGAATGCTCGGCGGAATGGTGTCGCGCTGAGGTTTTGAACCGAAAAACATATTTTTCTCTTTTCAATTTCGGATCCATGTGGTAAGATAAGAGAAAATCGGGAATCATCATCGGTTCGTTTTTGTCGATTCAGACAATCATTCCAACAGGACGACGAATTAAACCAGACCAAGGGGTAGAGTATGAGAGAAAAATATGAATCGTTATCTTTAGCCGTGCTGAAAGATCTGGCGAAGGCGAGAGGCATGAAGGGCATCTCGACGCTGAAGAAGGGAGAGCTGATCGAGGCGATGCTCGCGCAGGACGAGGCGGACAAGAAAGCGCAGTCCGCCGCGCCGCAATCCGCCGCGCAACAATCCGCCTCGCCGCAGGAGAGACCGGCGAGGAGAGGCCCGCGCCCGTCGCGCGATGCGTACAGAAGGGGCGGCGCGCGGGGCGCGCAGACCGATGCGGGTACATCCGTGCCGGAGACAGAGCAGGGTGTGCCGCGTCAGGAGAGACGTTCGGACGCAGATATGTCACGACAGGAGGGACGTTCCGATGCGGGTGCGCCGTGGCAGGAGAGACGTTCGGATGCAGATATGCCGCGGCAGGAAGGACGTTCCGATGCGGGTGCGTCGCGGCAGGAGAGCCGTTCCGATGCGGGCGCGCCGAGGGACAATCGGGACAAGCCCCCCTCGGAGCTCGCGCAGCTGGACAGCGGGCTGGTGGCGACCGGCATTCTCGAGGTCATGCAAGACGGGTTCGGCTTTATCCGCAGCGACAATTACCTGCCGGGCGAGAACGACGTGTACGTCTCGCCGTCGCAGATCCGCAAGTTCAATCTGAAGACCGGCGATATCATTTCCGGCAATACGAGGATCAAGGCGCAGCAGGAGAAGTTCAGCGCGCTGCTCTACCTGAAGACGATCAACGGCAAGGCGCCTTCCGAGGCGATGAAACGTTGCAATTTCGAGGATATGACGCCGATCTTTCCGAATGAACGCCTGCGCATGGAGCGAGCGTCACGCGCGATCGCGATGCGGATCGTGGATCTGTTTTCCCCGATCGGCAAGGGGCAGAGAGGCATGATCGTGTCCCCGCCGAAGGCAGGTAAGACGACTCTTCTGAAGGACGTGGCGCGGTCGATCCTGGAGAACGACCCGAACATGAAACTTCTGATCCTGCTGATCGACGAGCGCCCGGAGGAGGTCACGGACATCAAGGAGGCGATCCGCGGCGAGAACGTGGAGGTCATCTATTCGACCTTCGACGAACTGCCGGAGCACCACAAACGCGTGTCCGAGATGGTGATCGAGCGTGCGAAACGCCTCGTGGAGCAGAATGAGAACGTGACGATCCTGCTCGACAGCATCACGCGCCTGGCGCGCGCGTACAACCTCACGGTCCCGCCGAGCGGCAGGACGCTCTCCGGCGGTCTTGACCCGGCGGCGCTGCACATGCCGAAACGGTTCTTCGGCGCGGCGCGCAAAATGCGCGAGGGCGGCAGCCTGACGATCCTGGCGACGGCGCTCGTGGACACGGGCAGCAAGATGGACGACGTCGTCTACGAGGAATTCAAGGGCACCGGCAACATGGAGCTTGTGCTTGACCGCAAGCTCTCCGAGCGGCGCGTGTTCCCCGCCATCGATATCCCGAAGTCCGGGACGCGGCGCGAAGACCTGCTGCTGGACCGCGAGGAGCAGGAGGCGGTCTACATCATGCGCCGGGCGCTGAACGGGCTGAAGTCCGACGAGGCGGTCGAGAATATCCTGAATATGTTTGTGCACACGCGGGACAACCGCGAGCTGGTGCAGCGGGTGCGTCGGCAGAAGTTTGTGTGATCGCGGTACTAGGAGGCGAGGATATGACGGAGGAAGTAAAACTTATAATCGAAGAGCTTAACGAATTGAAACAGGCTGTCAAGGACATTCAAATGACGCTTGAAAATGAAACAAACCGGAACATAAGGATCATAGCGGAAGGACATCTCGATCTGAATCGGAAACTGGACGAGGCTTTACGGGCAGAAAATGAAAAAGAGGTACTTTTGATTCGCGTGAACAGTCTTGAGACAGAAGTTAAGAAACTGAAAGAAAGAATTGAAAGGATAGCGTAGCGGCGAAATTTCTGGTTGCAATTTCCCTGAAAATATGCTATCATCTATAAGCTGTCCTATATTGAGGCGGGACAGTGAACTGCAGGGACTTGCAGGGATAGTCCGGGGAGGCTTGCCGCGGTAACAGATGAGCGGCATCGACCGGAAAAGGGCGGAGGCTATGGGCGGCGGATGGGCCGCGGATCAGCCGTGCCGCAGTTCACGATCAAAGAAGAAGAGGTGAAAATCATGAAAGAAGGAATCCATCCGGAGTATTATCAGGCAACGGTGACATGCAACTGTGGCAACACGTTTGTGACTGGTTCCACGAAGAAGGATATTCACGTGGAAATTTGCTCCAAGTGCCACTCGTTCTACACGGGTCAGCAGAAGACTGCGGCAGCCCGCGGACGTATTGAGCGATTCAATAAGAAATACGGGATTGAATCCAAATAGTTTAGAGATCATACGGGACTGTCGTCAAATAGAGCTCGTGGGACACGGGCTGGTTTGCGGCAGTCCTATTTATTTTTATAAAGCCCGGTCTCCGTGGAGAGCGGACGACAAGCCCGCGATGCGAAATCAGTCCTTTCGGGTTTGCAGATCCGATTATCTGTGAAAGGTGCCGTGGGCTTTTAGCTGTGGTGAAGGAGGAATTACAATGAAACCATCCGGGATAGGAGGACAGGCGGTAATCGAGGGCGTCATGATGCGCAACGGCGGCAAGTACGCGGTGGCGGTGCGGACGCCGGACAAGCGGATCGTGGTGGACGTGCAGGAATGCAAGAGTTCAAAGTTCAAGCACCAGAAGTTTGTGCAACTGCCGATTATCCGCGGTGTGGTGAATTTCGTCGACTCTCTGGTGCTCGGTATGAAGTCGCTGATGTATTCCGCGTCGTTGTTTGCCGAGGAGACTGACGAGGAGAGAGCGGAGCGCGAGGGCAAGGCGCGCGAAAAGGCGCGGGCGAAGGCGGAGAAACTGAAGGCAAAGGGCAGGGACGCAGAGGCGCAGAGGGCGCTCGACAAGTGCGAGGCGAAACTGAAAAAGGCGGCGGAGGACCCGGATTCGGCGGGCGACGACGCGCTGATGACGGCGACGGTGGTCTTTTCGCTCGCGTTCTCGGTGGCGCTGTTTATCCTGCTGCCGTATTTCCTGTCGCGCTTTCTGCGGAATGTGATCGCGTCCGAGACACTGATCCTGGTGGCGGAGGGCATCGTGAAGTTGCTGATCTTTTTCGGCTACCTGTACCTGGTTTCGCGCATGAAGGATATCCAGCGGAATTTCATGTACCACGGCGCGGAGCACAAGTGCATCAACTGCATTGAGCACGGGCTGGAGCTGAACGTGGAGAACGTGCGGATAAGCTCGCGCGAACATAAGCGCTGCGGGACGAGCTTTCTGTTTATCGTGATGTTTGTGAGCATCGTGTTTATCATGGTGGTGAGCATTCCGCTGTTCGCGTTGATCCATGTGCACGCGGGATTCTGGCGCGTTGTGCTGCGGCTGGCGCTGCTGCCCCTGATCGCGGGCGTGTCGTACGAGTTTATCCGGCTGGCGGGTATGAGCGACAGCAAGATCGTCAATATTCTGAGCAAGCCGGGCATGATGCTGCAGCACATGACGACGAAGGAGCCGGACGACTCGATGATCGAGGTGGCGATCGCGTCGGTCGAGGCGGTGTTTGATTGGAAAGAGTTCGAGAACCGGGAATTCGGGACGCACTACGAGCTGGACGCGAAGAAGGCGGAAGAATGACGCTGCGGGAGCTGCTGCGGTCTGGGGAAGAATATCTGGCACAGCACGGCGTCGCGGACGCGCAGGTGGACGCGTGGCTGCTGCTGGAACACGTGACGGGGCTTAGCCGCGCGCAGTATCTGGCGCGGGCGGCGGAGCCGCTGGAGGCGGTCTGCGGGACGCTGCGTGAGGAAGAGAGACCGGGGATTGCAGGGGCGGACAATCGAAGGGATTCGGAAATGTGTCTGCAACAGCAGGAATCTGCAGGAAAGCTGGACTTTGTTGAGGATATAGTTCAACAATATAGGGAGCTAATGGAGTGTCGGGGAAGGCGTATCCCCCTGCAGCACCTGACCGGGGAGCAGGAGTTTATGGGACTGCCGTTTCTGGTGAATGAGCATGTGCTGATCCCGCGGCAGGACACGGAGACGCTCGTGGAAGAGGCGCTCGCGCGGCTGCAGCCGGGCATGCGGGTGCTCGATTTGTGCACCGGCTCCGGGTGCATCGCGGTGAGCCTGGCAAAGCTGGGAGCAGGGTACGTCGCGCGAAAGGAATTCTCTCCTGTGGACGCGTCGGACATTTCCCCGGAGGCTCTTGCGGTCGCGCGGGAAAATGCGCGGCGGCTGGGTGCGCAGGTGCGCTTTATAGAGAGCGATCTGTTCGCCGGAGTCGAAGAAAAATATAATATGATCGTATCGAACCCGCCCTATATTCGCACGGCGGTGATCGACGGGCTGGCGGAGGAAGTGCGCTTGCACGAGCCGAGACAGGCGCTCGATGGGTCGGAGGACGGGCTGCATTTTTACCGCGAGATTGTGCGGCAGAGCCCGGCGTATCTGACAGAGGGCGGCTGGCTGCTCCTTGAGATCGGGTTCGATCAGGCGGAGGCGGTGAGTGGGCTGATGGCGGACGAGGGTTTTGAAGAGATCGAGGTGATCCGGGATCTCGCCGGGCATGACCGCGTCGTCGTCGGCAGATGGATCGGACGCGGTTGAACCGCCGAAACAGGAAACAAAATGGCGCTGCAGTAAGCCGTAAAGATTTTTTGATGCAAATTGGGAGAGTAGAAGATAAGACAGGGAGGAAGTTCCATGTTTGATAAACTAGACGATCTGCTGATGCGGTTCGAGGAGATTCTGAACATGCTGAACGATCCGGCGGTGATCGCGGATCAGGCAAAATTCCAGAAACTTATGAAGGAGCAGGGCAGCCTGCAGCCAATCGTGGACACGTATCGGGAGTACCGCAAGTGCAAGGAGACGAT
The DNA here is from genome assembly GCA_947628045.1 of uncultured Lachnospiraceae bacterium. GTDB lineage: Bacteria > Bacillota > Clostridia > Lachnospirales > Lachnospiraceae > Choladousia. The sequence continues at coordinate 22,281 of CANQYP010000003.1, forward strand.
CGACGACAGCCTCGCGATGCTCGATGAGGAGTCCGACGAGGAGATGCGCGAGATGCTCAAGGAAGAGCTTTCGGAGGCGCGGAAGAAAGTCGAGGAACTGGAGCAGAAGTTAAAGATCCTGCTTTTGCCGAAGGATCCGAACGATGACAAGAACGTGATCGTGGAGATCCGCGCAGGCGCGGGCGGGGACGAGGCGGCGCTGTTCGCGGCGGAGATCTACCGCATGTATGTGCATTACGCGGAGAGTCAGCGATGGAAGGTCGAGACGATGGATGCCGAGGAGATCGGCATCGGAGGCATGAAATATGTCAGCTTTATGATCACCGGGCAGGGCGCGTACTCGAAACTGAAATATGAATCCGGCGTGCACCGCGTCCAGCGTGTGCCGGAGACGGAATCGGGCGGCAGGATCCACACATCGACGATCACCGTCGCCGTGATGCCGGAGGCGGAGGAATTCGAGGTCGTGATCGACGAGAAAGATATCCGCATCGACGTAATGCGCGCGTCGGGCAACGGCGGTCAGTGCGTCAATACGACGGATTCGGCGGTGCGGCTGACGCATTATCCGACCGGAATCGTCGTCTACAGCCAGACAGAGAAATCGCAGCTGCAGAACAAAGCGAAGGCGTTCGCGCTGCTGCGGGCAAAGCTGTACGACATCGAGCAGCAGAAGGCGCATGACGCGGAGGCGGAGCTGCGCAGGAGCCAGGTGGGCACCGGGGATCGTTCCGAGAAGATCCGCACCTACAATTTCCCGCAGGGACGCGTGACGGACCACCGGATCAACCTGACGCTCTACAAGCTGGAGAAAATTATGGACGGCGACATTCAGGAGATCATCGACAGCTGCATCGCGGCGGACCAGGCGGCGAAACTCGCGAAGATGAATGAGTGAACCACTGCTTTGCATGCCGGTCAGGTATGAGCAATTGGGTAAATTAATGAAGGCGAGTGAGCTGCCTTTTGTGCGTCGACTGGGTTCGAGCAGTTGGGCAAGGCTAGCGAAGATGAATGAATAAGCGGTAACGATTGGGAGAGTAGCTGTATGGAAGAAAAGAATAAGGAGCGAATCTATCCGGTAAACAGCCTTCGGGTCTGTGTAGACGGCGACGCCGCGGAAGAGTTTCGAGGAAAATTTTACAGCAAGATGAACCCGGAGCCGATCTCCTTCCGCGACTTCGGGGAGCTGATCGTGCTGGCGGACAAGCTGTTTGACAAGCGGGGGTATCCGCAGACCTTTCAGGAAAAACGGAGCTTTCGGAGCACGGCGTCCGGGGCGGGGCATTATGCCGCGCCGGAGATTTTTCTGGGAGACGAAGAGATCCTTGCGCAGCAGGGGGCGTGCTGGACGTTCGACATTCTGGTACAGAGCCGCCGCAGGGCTGGCTGGCAGGGCGTTCTGCTCGGCGCGGACGGGATCATGCGCGAGTACCAGAGCGAGATGGAATTGCTGAAAGAGATTGTCGCGGAGACGGAGCGGCACAAATAAATAGCCGCCGCTGCGCCGGAGCATGACCCGTGGCGAAATAACAGTGGCGAAATAAATAACTATGGCAAAATAAATAATAATGGCGAGACAATATTAGACGGGAAAAGGAAACGCGATATCATGAAACACACCGCAATGACGATTTTATACGAGGTGCACGACAATCTCTACGTGAACCTGACAAATAAGTGCCCGTGCGCGTGCACATTCTGCCTGCGGCAGACGCGCGAGAGCATGGAGGAATCCGGATCGCTCTGGCTGGAGCATACGCCGACGCTTGAGGAAGTGCTGGCGGAGTTCGGAAAGTTCGACATGAGCAAGTACAAGGAAGTGGTTTTCTGCGGATTCGGCGAGCCGACGGAGGCGTTGGATGTGCTGTTGGAGACCGCGCGTTTCGTGAAGGAGCGCTATGGGAAACCGATCCGCATCAATACGAACGGACTCGGCAGTCTGGTGAACGGCAAGGACATCGCGCCGCTTTTGGAAGGGCTTGTCGACACGGTCTCGATCAGCCTCAATACGCCGAACCGAAAGAAATACTTTGAACTCGTGCGCCCGAAATTCGGGGAGCAGTCGTTTGACGCGATGCTGGACTTTGCGCGGGAGTGCGTGAAATATGTGCCGCACGTGGTGATGACGACCGTGGCGACGACCTTGACCGCGCAGGAGGAAGAAGAGTGCCGCGCGATCTGCGAGCGGCTGGGCGTGAAGTACCGCATCCGCCCGTGGGAGGATTGACGAGGTAAAAACTGGGATTGGGAATCTGCGATATTTTTATTGCCTTCTTGTGCCCTTGGTGTTATACTGGTTATACGCAGAATCAAACAAAGGAGCAGGAGCATGAAGGAAACTTATCTCAGGAGGTCTCTCGATTCTGCAAATGATAAAGCGAAGTATGACGAGAACGTAAAAACACTTCTCAGCGACAAGACGATCCTGTCGTGGATATTGAAATACTCCGCGGAAGAGTACAGGGAATGTAGCATAGACGAGATCCGTGCCTGCATTGAGGGAACCCCGCAGGTGGCGGACATCTCCGTCATGCCGGGGAGCACACGGTTAGACAAAGTCCTCGGGATGAATACGGAGGACGAAGTGCCGAACGAGGGAAGGATCACATTTGACATCATCTTCTATGCGCTCCACCCGGGCACCGGTGAGCGCACGCAGATCTTTGTCAACGTGGAGGGGCAGAAGAACGGCAGCCCGGGTTATGACCTGGTCCCGCGAGGGGTGTTCTACTGCGCGCGCATGATCTCCTCGCAGATGGACGTGGTGACCACCGCGGAAGATTACGCGGTGAGGAAGGTGTACTCCATCTGGATCTGCATGGAAGAAAGGCGGAACGCGAACACGATCCGGGAGTACAGGATCCAGCCGCGGGACATTTACGGAAAGTACACGGGCAGGGAGCGGTACGACCTGCTGTCGGTAGTGATGGTGCGGCTCCCGAAGGACGAGGATGCGACAATGGGGAATCCGCTGCACAAGCTGCTGACGACACTCCTCAGCAGCAGGACAGCACCGAAGAAGAAAGAAAAGATACTGGAAGGTACATACGGCATTCCGATGAGCTATGAGTTGAAGGAGGCGGCGGAGAGAATGTGTAATTTATCGGATCTGGTAGAGGAACGTGGGATTGAGAAGGGACTTGAGCGCGGCATCCAGCAAGGACTTGAGCAGGGCGTCAAGCAAGGCATCGAGCAAGGTATCGAGCGTGGTACTGACCTGGTAAACCGGCTTATCCTTAGTTTATCTCAGGACAGGCGTTTCGACGACTTGGCACGGTCCGCCTCCGATCCCGCTTATCAGGAAGAGCTGATGAAGGAGTACGGGATCCTGCCCAACGGAGAAAACTGACTCCCGAAAGGCTGAAATAAGAAAAGATACTGGAGGGTACATATGGCATTCCGATGAGCTATGAGTTCAAGGAGGCGACGGAAAGGATGTGTAATTTATCAGATCTGGTAGAGGAACGTGGAATAGAGAAGGGGCTTGAGCAGGGCGTCAAGCAAGGCATCGAGCGTGGCACTGACCTGGTAAACCGACTTATCGTTAGTCTGTCCCGTGACAGACGATTTGATGACCTGGCGCGATCCGCCTCTGATCCCGCTTATCAGGAAAAGCTGATGAAGGAGTACGGGATCCTGCCCACTGGAGAAAACTGATTCATGAAACGTTGAAACAACGCAACGCTGAAGTAGGGGCGGCAGAAAGGATATGTAATTTATCAGGTAAGGAATCTAAGGAAAACAACGAAATATATTTATATTGTTATTGCTTAATATTATATGGTTATACGCAGAATCAAACAAAGGAGCAGGAGCATGAAGGAAACTTATCTCAGGAGGTCTCTCGATTCTGCAAATGATAAGGCGAAGTATGACGAGAATGTAAAGACACTTCTCAGCGACAAGACGATTTTGTCGTGGATATTGAAATACTCCGCGGAAGAGTACAGGGAATGCAGCATAGATGAGATCCGTGCCTGCATTGAGGGAACCCCACAGGTGGCGGATATCTCCGTCATGCCGGGGAGCACACGGTTAGACAAAGTCCTTGGGATGAATACGGAGGACGAAGTGCCGAACGAGGGAAGGATCACATTCGACATTATCTTCTATGCGCTCCACCCGGGCACCGGTGAGCGTACGCAGATCTTTGTCAATGTGGAGGGGCAGAAGAACGGCAGCCCGGGCTACGATCTGGTCCCGAGAGGGGTGTTCTACTGCGCGCATGATCTCCTCGCAGATGGATGTGGTGACCACCGCGGAAGATTACGCGGTGAGGAAGGTATACTCCATCTGGATCTGTATGGAAGAAGGGCGGAACGCGAACACGATCCGGGAATACAGGATCCAGCCGCGGGACATTTACGGAAAGTACACGGGCAGGGAACGGTACGACCTGCTGTCGGTGGTGATGGTGCGGCTCCCGAAGGACGAGAATGCGACCGCGGGGAATCCGCTGCACAAGCTGCTGACGACACTCCTCAGCAGCAGGACAGCACCGAAGAAGAAAGAAAAGATACTGGAAGGTACATACGGCATTCCGATGAGCTATGAGTTGAAGGAGGCGGCGGAGAGAATGTGTAATTTATCAGATCTGGTAGAGGAACGTGGAATAGAGAAGGGGCTTGAGCGTGGTATCCAGCAAGGACTTGAGCGCGGTATCCAGCAAGGACTTGAGCAGGGCGTCAAGCAAGGCATCGAGCGTGGCACTGACCTTGTAAACCAGCTTATTGTCAGCCTGTCCCGTGACAGACGGTTCGACGACTTGGCGCGATCCGCCTCCGATCCCGCTTATCAGGAAAAGCTGATGAAGGAGTACGGGATCCTGCCCGCCGGAGAAAACTGATTCACGACCCCTGAATTTTTCCCTTATTTTCGCACATGAACAGTCGCTGAGGCTCTGTGCAGCCCCGGCGGCTGTATTTTATTTCAAAGAATTTTGCAAAAGGGGCGAAAAAAACAAAAAAACTTCTTGACGAAATAATTTGCGAAAGAGTTCGCATGTTATACTCAAATCAACAAAGACGAAAACGATTTCGAACATAGATAGCAAATAAAAGGAGGGCAACAAAATGATGAAGGCGAACCTGAAGAAAATGATCCTTGCAGCAGCGATGGCAGCATTCATGGTAAGCGCTCCGGCGATGGCGGAAGAAGCAGAAGAAGAGTTCATCATTGAGGAGTCCTTTGAAGAGGCGGACGAGATCGCAGCAGAGACAGCGGCACCGGCAGTTGAGATCGAGGTTCTCGGATTCGAGACGATCGCGGTGGCAGAGGTTCCGACCGAGGTAGCTCAGGCAGCAGAGGTAGCCGAGACCGAGGCAAACGCAGTGGCAGAGGAGACCGAGGCGATCGAGACTGAGGCAGCCCAGACCGAGGCAATCGAGACGGAAGCAGCTGAGACCGAGACGACCGAGACTGAGGCAGTTGAGACTGAGGCAGCAGAGGCACAGACCTTCACATACGAGAACGACGAAGTGGTCATCACCGCACAGGCGAACCTTCCGGAGAACGCACAGATCGAAGTTCGGAAGCTTGAGGAAGGCAGCGAGGAGTACGAGGCAGCGAAGCAGATCGCAGCAGAGAGCACCGAGGCAGCCGAGGACGCACAGTACAGTTTCTACGATGTGACCTTCACGGTAGACGGCGAGGAAGTTACGGACGAGGCAGCGACGATCCAGATTCAGTTCAAGACAGTTCAGATCGGGACGGCAGATGTACAGAGCATTCTGAAGATCGACGAGAACGGTGCAAGCGACGTGACAGCCGAGACCGAGGCGGGCAGCAACATGAGTTCTGTAAACTTCACGATCTAAGAAAGAGTTAAACGAAGAAGTCAGTCAGGGGTTACGGAAAGTAACCCCTGTTTTTGAAAGAAGGTATCGCTGGAGCAAATCGCGGCAAAGGACAGCGATAGCTCAAACAGCCCCGACGCAGGAGTGACAGAGAAAATCGGTGAAAATGATCGCGCGGCAGGAAAATAGAAAAGCAACCGAAAAATTGGCATATCTAAAGTAGGCAAAATAAAAACGGGTGGCTCAGGCAGCCCGGGCAAAGATTCATAGATGACTCTGAAAATATTTTGAATTTTTTTTCAATAAGCACGTTTTTGTTACCAAAATGTGACCGGCGTGTTGTATAATTGTGTTATCATTTTTATACTATGGGAAAAGTCTGCACATGGCGCGGCTTATTGAGGAGGAATTACATCTGTGAAGAAGCAAATGTTCATATTAGAAGTTAACGATACACAGGACCATAGCTGGCAAGGACAGCTGAAGTGGATCCAGGGGGACAGCAAGCAGAGCTTTCGGAGCGTGATCGAGCTGCTGCGCCTGATCGATTCAGCTGTAGGGGAAGAGGAGGACGCCGCCCAGAGTTCCGCTGGCGCGCAGGGCGATCTGCCCCCGGAATGGGAAGGCGCGACTCCAGGCGACATGACAGATCCGGACGTTCAAGACGAGGGAGTTCCGGACGACTGACCCGATACAACCGGAGACAGATTCCGGACCATATGAATATAGATAGATTACAGTAACTGACAACAAGACCGAGGCAGGGAATGCCGGTTCCAAAACCAAAAACCAAGAAACGGAAAGGGGAACATCATGAAGAAGACAAATCGTTTAAGCAGACTGCTGGCTATGCTGTTGGCGCTCGCTATGCTCGTCAATTCTCAGGGAATGACGTCGATGGCAGCGGTGATCGGCGGCATCACGGGCAACAAGAGGCAGACAGAGGCTCCGCAGACGGAGACCGAGCCTGCCACGGAGGCGGTTGCTCAGACCGAGAGCGAAACCGAGCTCGAGAGCGAATCGGACGGCATGACGCCCGCCGAGACGGAGACCGCGACCGAGAAGGCGACGGAGACAGCGACAGAAACTGTGACGGAAGTCCCGACTGAGGCGCCAACCGAGGCGGTTACAGAAACTCTGGTCGAGGCAGTGACGGAAGTTTCGACCGAGGCTCCGACTGAGGCTGTGACCGAGGTTCCGACGGAAACCCCGACCGAGGCAGTGACAGAGGCTCCGACTGAGGCTGTGACGGAAACTGTCACGGAGGCAGAGACCGAGGTCGAGACAGAGACCGAAACGCTTGTCGAGGACGAAGAGCCGACAGGCATCTATACATATGAAGATGCAGAGAAGATCGTGACAGCAGTCGTGTCTGACCCGACGGCGTTCCCGGAGGGCACTGTCCTCGTGGCGGAGACCCTGGAAGTGACCGCGCAGGATGTAGCAGCAGCGGAGGCAGAGCTTGAGGAAGGACGTCAGCTTGCGAAGGTTCTTCGTTATGATATCCGTTTTGAATATGAAGGAAAAGAGATCGAACCGCCCGAAGGTGTGACGGTGGATGTCAGCATTGCGTTCCAAAATGCAGTGGATCTGGGTGTATCAGATTCGGAGACAGATGATCTGGGAATGAAAGTGACCCATGAGAAAGACAACGGTGAAGTAGAAGAAGTAGCAGCGGATGCATCCATCTCTGAAGACGGGACAATGAATGAGGTTCAGTTTGCCGCGGACAGTTTTTCAGAGTTTACAATTACAATTGATACCGCAGAGGAAGTTATTAATATCTCCATGAGTGATGTTAGCTCAGATACGTCAGGAGATTTTTATCTGTGTGTATCGGATCGCTCCAATAATTTTATTCTTAAACATGTCGTTGTAGAAAAAGGGCAGATTGAAGGCACAGCAAACAATGTGATCAGAATTGATAAATTATATGATCAAAATGGTAAAGAAGAAAGAAGTTTGTCTTCAGATGTAACGTATACGATTGGGCTGTATTTAGACTTAAAGGGTGATAATCCCCCTGAGAACTGGCAATATGGTAATATAGGGGCGAATTTAACTGCCATAAAGCAGGGCGATATAATTTTGAATAAATATAAGGTGTTGAATATCCCAGAAGTGATCACGGGGGAAAATGCCACAATAAAATTAGAGGAATTTGGTAAATATGATTTATCAAAGGGTCAGATACAGGATCTTCTTGATGATGCGATGAAATTTGGCGTTTTTGCGTATAAGTATCATCAGACTTCCGATATGGAGGCTACCATTGCAGCTTGCTATGGCACAAGTAGTGGAAAGCATGACTACAATTTTGATAGAAATTGGCAGAATGAAGATACAAACAATAAAATAACAATTACAAAGACGTTTTATGATGAAAATAAGCACTTGCTTTCAGGCATAGATGTAACCATTGAACTATATCGGGTAGTAAATGGGGCTGAAGAATATGTGGGCAAAATAACGAAAACAACAGAAAATGGTGTGGCAAAATTTGAGTTTTGTTATGGCAATAAGGACGATATTGGAGCCGGATACCTTCTGAGTGGAGAGTATAATTATTATGAAGTGATTCAGGGGCAGAAAATAGAAGGGACCAACGGCACCTTTACGCTGACGAAGGATGGTAAGACGCATAATGGTTATGCGATTTATGAAAAAGGAAACACCGAAGATGAAAACAATCAAGATGGAAACAAAGGTCTGATAATCGAGGATAATGGAATTAACAATTACTCATATTTCGATCATATGGATCAGGATTTGTTTGATTCCCCGAGGGCGAAGAGCTATGTGGTGTTAGATGATGACTGGAGTAAGTTTACGAATCATTTGACTCTAGATGCGGATGGAACGAAAGGAACCAATAGTAATGGTGCGATTTATGTTAAATCTGGCAAGCATGGATTTTCGGATATAAATTTTTCGGATTATTTTAATGAAGAGAATCCGTTGGATAGTACGAAGTCATTATATGTTGCATCTCAAAAGATTGCTTATTTGGAAAATAATGATGGTGTTGTGGTTTACAATATCAAACCCAAAGAAAGTGATGGACTCATTGAGAATTATTACTTTGATTCCAAAGATGGTAAGTATATTGTTGTTAATGTAGACACATCAGGCAGAGAAAATATTACTCTCAGCGAATTTTATATTGATGATCATGAGAAGAAAGTAAGTGCCGCATTCCCGATAGCGGATAAAGACGCTAATATTTTATGGAACTTCTATGATTATACGAAAGATAGGCCGTTCAGTGGAACGTTAAACACAAAGGGTGAAGTGACAGGTATTGTGCTCGCACCGGCGGCTAAAGCGCAGAATAACGGCACATTAGGTGGCAGACTGATTGTGTACGAAATGTTGGGGAATGATAACGAAGTACATGAGACTATGCCATATGCAAAGGCTACTGAGTTAGAACGCTCTGTTGTCAACTATCTCGGTAAGCAGGAAGAGGCGCCTGTCTCCCTCAAGTTCACCGGCAATAAGGCTGTCGAAAATGATATTTATGAAGATAGTGAGACGGAGGAGGTCTACCAGTTCAAGCTTGAACTTGTAAAGAAATCAAGCGACAAGTGGATTACTGTGGTCGATCCCAATGTTACCATTGGGGATAATGGGATATTCTGGCGTGGCAAGGGGTATTTTGAGACTCCAAGTGTTACGTTTACAGAAGAGGGCACGTACTATTTTAGGGTAAGAGAGATACCGGGCAGCGATGACGGGATGGAGTACTCTGGCGATTGGTATCTCGTTAAGGTAGAGGTTGAGAAGGAGCATGGCAAACTTGAGATTGACGAAGTTAAGGTGCGGAAAAACGGTCAGGGACAAAAATTTGAAAGTGACAAACACGCGAAGGACAACAAGTATCTTCTGACGAACAATGCAGTAACCTTCACGAACACGCGCAAATTCGGCGAACTCACTGTTGAGAAGGCGGTAGTGGTGCCGGAGGGCGTGACTGTGCCTAGTGACACCACATATACGGTGTATGTAAAGGCGGGTGAAGGAACCACTGTAAATTGGGATAAGGTTCTGGAAAAGAATTCTGGCTTTGGGCATGGTATTGGGAAAACCGAGGATGGTATTTCCTTCTGGATGCAAGCGAATGAGTCGCTCACATTGAAAGGGCTGCCGCTGGGCACGTACAGTGTGACAGAGTATGCCACTGACAGCAAGGGTAATTCTGCATTCAAGGCGACCTATGAATATAAGGTCGGAGAAACAGAGACTGATAAGATCGAAATCGAGAAGAAGGATGGCGCGATTACAAATCCGACCGTTACGATCACAAATACCTACGCGGCGAAGGGCAGCGTGCAGTTTGGCGGCACGAAGGCTCTGCTTGGCGCGCAGGAAAATAAGCCTGCTGAAGAACAGTTTATTTTCAGAATTTATCAGGTGAATGGATTGGATATTGGTGTGTCCCAGAATGTTATTGATGGGGCGATGCCGGGGAATGTGTCAAATGACGCAGACGGTAATTTCAAGTTCGATGCAATCCAGCTTGACAAGGCGGGAGATTATTACTTCGTTATTAAAGAAGTTGTGCCTTCGTCGAAGGATTCAAGCATTGAGTATGATGCTGCTGAGTATAAGGTCAGGGTTCATGTAGATCTGAATGCTGAGAGGACGGCATATGTGGTGACGGGTGTCTGGATGACAACCGGCGAATGGGCAGACATAACGGCGGATATAACAGATACTACTCCGGCGGGGAAAGTGGACGCTGGCGCGGACGGCGTTTACAGAATTCCGGGCGTTGCTTTCACGAATAAGAAAAAGGGCAGTCTGGAGGTCACCAAGACCGTAGTGGGTGCGGCTGCGCCGACGGGCGAGACGTACACGATTGAAGTGACGAATCCTGCATTGACGTCTGATGACTGGACGGCGATTCAGGTAAGCGATTCGAGCATCAGCCTGCTTGGGGATGTGGGCGCTTACAATGGTGTGACATTTACGCTGACGGCGAGTGGGAGTATAACGCTTATGAACCTCCCGGCGGGTACTTACACTGTCGCTGAGACGACTTCCGGGGATACTTTCACGACGACTGTGAATGATACGGATGGCAAATCAGCTACGGTAGTTCTGGCAGCGGGCGGTACGGCAGAGGCAGAGGTTGTCAACACCTATGCTGATGAGACGTCGATACAGTTTGGCGGCACGAAGACGGTAGAGGTACTGGGCGCGGAGGAAGGAGCCACCGCACCGAAGACGACATTTACCTTTAACCTGTATGAGTGTGATGCGAACTGGAATAAACTGGAGCCAGCGAAACCGCTCCAGCAGAAGTCTGTGACGGCGGACGGCAGTGAGAAAACGCCGGTTCTGTTCAATTTTGATCCGATTCAGTATACGGAAGCGAAGACTTACTACTACCTGGTTGACGAGCAGGTGGTCGACGTCAATGGATTTGTTTCGAATACACAGGCATATCGTGTGACGGTAAATGTGGAGTCCGAGAAGGAAGACGGCAAGCCTGTCCTTACTGCCACGAAGACGGTGGAAGTGAAGGGCGCGGACGATATGTGGTCTGCTTTCACGGGTAATACCTTTGACTTCAAGAATACCTATAAGTATGGCAAACTCACTGTCACGAAGTCCGTGACGACGGCGGATGCGGGAACAGGCAAGACCGAGCCGCCGGTAGAGAAGGTTTATACAATTTATGTTGCACGCGAGGGCGGGCTGAATGACATTGGCGGTGTGAAGGTAACGATCGATGGGGAGACGAAATCTGCAACGATCGAGAATGGAAAGATTGTCTTCATGCTGAGAGCGGATCAGAGCGCAGAGCTTACGCATCTTCCGCTCGGCACCTACACGGTGACAGAGAAAACGGACGACGGGGAGGCGTTCCTTGCTACCTATAAGGTAAACGGTGGCGACACTGAAAGTGCGCAAGTGACCTTTGACGTGGATGATACGGAAACGGAACTCTCTGCGCGGGTTGACGTAATTAACACTTACCCGGCATGGGTGGACACATCCTTCAAGGGCACGAAAGCGCTGGCAAATGGGGATATTTCGGAATTTGCAGGAAAGTTCAAATTCCAGATTGCGCTGACAAACGTTGAGGGTGAAGGTGTAACTAATGTGGACGCAGTGTTCGCGGAAAATGCGGATAGCGCCACGAATGACGAGACCGGCAACTTTGCATTCGGACCGGTGACGTTCAAGAAGGCGGGCACATACACGTTCACTGTCACAGAGACGAGCACAAGTAACGATGAGGATCTCAAGGACAAGAATATCGATGTTGACAGCAAGTCCTATCAGGTGGTAGTGACTGTCATCTGGGATGAGGATGCGAACGCTTATCAGGTGACGAGTGTCAAGTATCTGGAGCAGAATGATGACGGCTGGACAGAGATGTCAGAACCGGCTGTGCAGGAGGATGGGGATGCGTATGTCCTTCCGTCGTACACGCTGAATGATGAGAACGGCACGCACACCGCGACCTTCATCAACAAGGTGACGAAGGGCAGCCTGAAGATTAAGAAGGTGGTGGAGCCGGAGACTGTTACGGGGCACTTCTATTTCCTGGTGAGCCGGGAGCAGGCAGACGGAACGATCGCTTACTATAAGGAGGACGGCACACCGGTTGTCGAGGAGGATAAGCGGCTTGCGCGTCTGGAGGTGATCTATCCGGATGAAGACGAGGATCCCGCCACAGCCAAGACTTCTGTCACAGTCGAGAATCTGGAACCGGGCACATACACCGTGACCGAGGTTGATGAGTATTGCCAGCCGGTGGCAGATGACACGCACTTCCCATATCAGGTGACGGTTGAGGGCGACGGAATCGTGAAGGCGGGTCAGACTGTCGAAGTGACGGTTACGAACGAAGAGGTCAAGGGCGAGATTGAGGTCACGAAGACCGTTGTTAACGCGCCAGAGAAGGATACTACCAAATTCTATGTGGGTCTGTTTACAAAGGACGGCGAGGACTTTGTGCCGGTCAAGAAGAACAACGAGCCGTATGTCCTCACTATCGAGAAAACGGGTGAAGAGTATCGGACGGTTAAATTTGAAGATCTCGTACCGGGCGAGTACTATGTGTTTGAGACCGATAAAGAAGGCAATTGCCTGGAGAATGGGGCTATTTTCGGCAACTATGTCGTGACCAAGAATGGCGATAAGGTCGACCTTACGACAAAAACAGCCGCAGCTGGGAATGCGGTCAAGGTCGGACTGGAAAACACCTATTACAGCACCAGCCTGAAACTGAAAGGTCATAAGGTCGCTGAGAATATCAAGTCTGGAGAGACGTACAAATTCCAGCTGTTCCAGCTTAAGGATGCTGACGACGATAGCAGTGAGGGTACACAGGTTGCGAAAGGGGATTATACGACTGTGGAAGGGGTGACGGATAACTCCTTTGATATCACAGACCTTGCGTCGCACCTTACCTATCAGCTTGAAGATCTGGGCGAAAGCGGAGAGGCAACCTTCTACTATCTGCTGAAGGAGCTCAAGGAGATTGGAGATCCTGAGAATGTCAGTGAAGATGGGACTCTCTACTACGACGAGAGCGAAGAAGTATACTACGACCTGAGCGAGAAACGTCTTGAAGTGAAGGTTGGGCTCAAGCGTGAGGACGGCAAGATCAAGGGCATCGAGATCAAGTCTGTCAAGGTGATTGACGTAAACGATGATGTCATTGAAGAAATCAAAGAGATCACTGCAGTCAATGGGGTTTACGACCTTGGCGAGAATGGCACATTCACGAACTTCAAGGCGGGCAGGGCGCATATTGCGATCCCGGTTCAGAAGAAGATCGTAGGACCGTACAAATATGACGGGGAGAATGACAAGACGTTCACGTTTACCTTGACACCGACAGAGGGTACAACTGCCTACGATGAGGACGGCGCACCGTTTACGGGAGATACCGTCACGTTCAATGCCAGTGAAATTACGGCAGGGACGTCGGAAGAGCTTGCGGATGCAGCTCTGGAGCGGTTTAAGAACATCTACTTCTCCAAAGAGGGAACATATAAGTTTACGCTGAAAGAGGAGACGCTTGATACTGCAGATGGTTTCAAGATCGATGAAAGCACATACACGATCACGGTGGTGGTCGAGCTTGACGCTGATACGCGCGATCTGAAGGTGACGTCTGCGACCTGGCAGAAGGATGGCGTTGAGGAGAGCGAGAGCAGCGGGAAGAACGAGAGCGGCAACCTGCTGACTCAGCCTGCGATCGGACCGACCTTTGTGAACACCTACAGTGTGACGGAGACGTCGACAGAGCTTGGCGTTAAGAAGATCGTCGAATCGGCTGTCACGATCCCTGCGCGCACGTTCAAATTTGAACTGACGAGCGCAGACAACAAAGCCAGCTACAAGACGGGTGAAAAGGAACAGTCGTATAATGACACAGTCACGCTTACAGTCGCACCGGGCGGGACAGAGTTTACCGGCAACTTCTCGGAGATTCATTTCGATGCGGCAGGAGAGTATCTCTACACGCTGAAGGAGACGCAGGAGTCGGCGTCGGGCTGGACTATGGATCCGTCCGAGTATGAGATCAGGATTACCGTAGCCGATGCCAAGGGCAAGCTGGAGGTAACGAAGAAGGAGTACAGGAAGACAGCGCCGGAAACGGAAAAGGTTGAAACGTTTATAGAATTTACAGATAAGATTCCGGTAAGTTTCACGAACAATTACGACGTGACAAAGACAGATGTGACGCTGAATGTTGCGAAGGCGATTAACGGTCCGTGGCCGAAAGGTCTCGAGAGAGAGTTTACCTTCACGTTGAAGGCGGTTGGGGCGTCTGTGGAGGGCGGCTATACGTTAGCGGAAGGACAGGAACTGCCGAAGTCTGTGACCGTTGAGGGCGTGGAGACGAAGTCCTTCCCGGCGATCAGTTTCCAGAAACCGGGCACGTACTATTTCGAGCTCGATGAGACGGTAAAGACGGGCGCTCTCTACAATGGTTACGGCTGGGATAAGAAGACCCGCCGGATCAAGGTGGAAGTCAAGGACATAGGCGGAAAGCTTGAGGCAAGCGTTTCCTCCAGAGTGCTTGAAGAGGGAGCTGCCGCTGCCGGGGCTGATGGGGATACAGGGTATACGGCTCTGGAGAACCCGTACACGGTGACATTCACCAACACATACACCGAAAAAGGGACAGAGTATCAGTTCGGCGTTGAGAAGAAGATTGAAGGACTTCCGGAGGGGGCGACTGTCCAGAGAGCTTTCACGTTCACGGTAGAGCCGATTGTCGGTGAAGGTGAGGAAGTGGATCACGGTTATCTGGCACACAAGGACGATCAGTTCCTGAATGAGATCACTGCAGACTGGTCTGATTCGGTCACAGTGACGGGCGCGGGGACTGCGCAGTTCCCGACGATCTACTACGATCATGAGGGCACGTATCTGTACCGCGTCACAGAGAAGGAGTTTGGTCAAAACGAGGCGGCAGGTTACACGAGAGATGAGAACGTGTATGTCGTGGCTGTGACCGTGGAGAGAGACATGGACAACAACTCTCTGAAGGCAAGCGCTGAGTATGCGTTGGAGGGCAGTACAGATTGGCAGCCGCTTGACGGTGAGACGCTGAATGTTGTCTTTACCAATACCTATGAGGCTGCGCCTACCGAGCTGCGCATACCGGTGAAGAAGTTCACCAAGGGCATCAGCGATGAGAAGGCAAAAGGGAAGACCTTTACATTCGGTCTTTTCGATGGGAACAATAATGAGATAGACGAGGCTACCGTTACGATCGGCGAGGACGGCAAGGGCGTAGCCTGGTTCGACACGCTCCTCTATGCGGCGAAAGCGCCGAAGACTATTGAAACCGGCACACGGTATGAGGGCGGAGCGAAGACCTATACCTATACGGTAAAAGAGCTGGATGCCAGCAACGGTTTCACAAAGGCTGAGGACAGCTATACGGTTACGGTAGTGGTGACGGACGACGGTTCCGGCAAGCTTACGAGAACCGTGGAAGTAACGAAACCGGATGGCATAACAGTAGAAATAGCAGCCGATGGAACGATAAACGCGGATGATATTGCATTCGTGAACACGTACAATGCGTCAGGCGAAGGAAAGGTTGAAGGTAAGAAGTCTGTATCCGTGGAGAATGCGGAACTTAAGACTTTCTCGTTCGGCATCTATAAGGACGAGGCATGTACGGAGCTGCTTAATGAGAATGTTGATTCTCAGACCGTGCAGAATGATAGAGAAGGGAACTTTGCATTCAACTTCAGTTATACAATGGACGATCTGAAGAAGGCAAACAATCCTTCTGCGGATGGAGAAGATGCTGCGGCAGCAGATGCAGACGAGTATCTGGATGGGATCGTGCGGACCTACTATATCCGTGAGCAGGAGATCACGACGGATGCGGAAGGAAATGAGATTAAGGGCTACACCAAGGACGACACGATCTACAGGGTGACTGTGACTGTGACGGATACCGGCAATGGCGACACCGCCACGGCGAAGGGTCTGACCGTGACAACTAAGCTGGAGAAGAAACTTGCGGACGGCAGTTGGGAACCTGTGGATCCGGCGACTGCGCAATTCGTCAACGATTACAAGGCGCACGCGAGCTGGCAGCTTGGCGGCGAGAAGACGATCCAGACGGCAAAAGGCGAGCCCATTGAGCTTACGTCTAAGCGGATCCGGACTCTGAACGAGAAGGTGCGTTTCGAGCTGCAGAAGAGGGATGATACGACTGGGGAATACGTGCCGGTAGCGGGACAGAGTGTGACGCTTGACGACAATGGTAAGTTCCACTTTAATTACACCGGATTTACCTACAGCCAGAACGATATTAACAAGACCTACAGCTACCGCGTGGTTGAGAAGTGGGCGGTCGAGGATCCTGAGGCAGCAGATTTCAGCAAGAGCGGCTACGAAGTGGACGGTACTGTGTACACCTTTGATGTTGTTGTCACGGACAACGAGGATGGCACGCTGCATCTGAGTATCACGAAGACTACGACGCCGAAGAGCGGCACTGGGACCACTGATGCTGCGGTCGAGATCGACGGCGACTCTGCGGCGGAGCTGTATGATCTCAGTGCGGACTTCGTCAATACCTACGATGCGACGGGCGATGTATCGTTTGAGACGAGCAAGGCGATCAGCGGCAGAGAGTTTACGGATACGGATCAATTCACCTTTAAGGTCCGGACGGTTGAGACGATGACCGATGAGGCAGGAAATGTTGTGCCGAAGTTTGATGAGAATGGCAAGCTGGTGCTTGGCGACGTCGTGAAGGTGGATGGCGTAGAGATGACCGCTACGGTTGGGAAACCGGCAGATGGCGTCAAAGATGCCAAGGTCACGTTTGACAAGAAGATTTCGTACACGCTCGATCACGCGGGTAAGACTTTCTATTACGCAATCGTCGAGGTAGAGCCGGAGAGCCATGAGACAGAGCAGGACGGCATGACCTACGACAAGGATCCGGTGCTGTACAAGGTGACTGTGGACGATGACGGCGACGGCGGGCTTGACGTGGCATCCGAGGTGATTAGCGAGAAGAAGAGTTTCGTGAACACTTACGCGGCGGACGGCAGTATCAGCCTTGAGACGAAGAAGGAGCTTGTCGGGCGCGATCCGAAAGAGGGCGAGTTCACGTTTGAGATCAAGCACTTCTTCCAGAAAGCGGGCGAAACGGAGCCGAAGTTAGTCTGGACGAAGGAGGTCAAGAACCTAGCGGACGGCAGAGTCCTCTTTGCCGACGCGGACGGTAAGAATTTCTTCACCTACGACAGCCTGGATGAGGTCGGCGTACACACCTATGAGGTGAGAGAGGTGGAACCGACAGGCGAGACTGAGGATCAGCCTCTGGGCGGCGTGACCTATGACGATACGACTTACACGGTGACGGTAACGGTGACGGATCTTGCGAACGGAACACTTCACTGCGATGTAGCTGGCGACGCTGTGTGTGATAATGGCAGCGAGACGTGGAAACTCAAGAAGACAGAGGACGGCGTCTCGAAGGAAGGGTTCAAGAACACCTATGAGGCAGAGGGTGGAGTATCGTTCAAGACGACGAAGACGCTCATCGGGCGTGCGCTCAAGGCGGGTGAATTCCAGTTCGCGATCACACATTCTTACACGGATAAGGATGACGTGAGGCATGTGGATACCAAACTGGTACGGAACGGCGTTGACGAGAACGCGGCAGCGGTAGATCTCGTAGATCTCGGCAGCTATGCATTTACGCTGGCGGATGTCGGCACGCACAGTTTCACGGTGACCGAGCTGAACCCGACCGGAACGGATCGCCTGGATGGCGTGACGTATGACGATACGACTTATACGGTGACGGTAACGGTAGTTGACAAGGGCGACGGGACACTGGATGTTCAGGTGAGCGGTGACGCCGGCTATGATGCGGACGGCAAGGTCTGGACGCTTACAAAGAATGCTGACGGAGCGACAGCCGCCTCGACGACAGGTTTCACAAACCGGTACACGACGAAGGAGCAGACCGGTGTGGAGCTTACGAAGGTGCTGGACGGCATGACAATGACGCCGGGCATGTTCAAGTTCCAGCTCGAGAGACAGGAGGGCAGTAACTGGGTATCGGTCGGTGAGCCGGTAGCGAATGGCGAGAACGGCAAGGTTGTGTTCAGCAACGCGATCGAAGTCACGCTGGAGCAGCTGGCAGCCGACGCTGGCATAGAAACTGACGTGACAGAAGACATCGACCATACCTATCGCTATCGCGTGATTGAGCTGCAGGAGAGTAATGGGGAGAATGACGGCAAGCAGAGTGACGACGATGAGCAATACATGGAATACGACGAGCACTCCTATATCTTTGATGTAGCAGCGCATTATGATTACGCGACGGGCAAGATTACGCTTACGAAGACGAATATCGAGGGCGACGCAACCTTCAAGAATACCTGGACGGCGGAAGACAGCATACCGTTCCTGGCATCGAAGGAGCTCAACGGTCTCAGCCTGAAAGACGAGAATGACGAAGTCCGTACCTTCCATTTCGAGGTGTACGATCTGACGAACGCAACGCCGGATGAGGACGGTGAAGTCAGGATCACAGTGGACGAGGATGGAGCCTTTGTGATTCCGTCGGGCGCTGAGAAGAGACTTGATGCGGACAGCAACGGAGACGGCATCGTGGACCTTGGCTCGATTAAGTACACGCTGGACGATATCAAGAAAGACGGCGTATATCAGGAGGATACGACCTTCACGTATGCGGTCATTGAGAATGGAGCTGCGAAACTGGACGGCATTACTTACGATCAGTCTGTGAAGTATGTCACGGTGAATGTTCACTATGACGCGGCGACAGGCGATCTGCAGGCGGCGATTGCGAAAGAGACAACGCAGGATATGACGTTCAGGAACACCTACGATACGAGTGTATCGGTGAGTGTGGACGGCACGAAGACGCTGACCGGACACGAACTGACCGACGGCGTGTTTGAGTTCGCGATCTACGACGCGGAGAATGTAGATGTTGTTTACCAGACCGGATTCGACCGGACAACGGGCGAGACGGTTTCCGGCAAAACGTTCTCCTGCAAGGGTGAGCCGATCGCTACGACGCGGAATACGGGCGGTACGTTCGCATTTGATAATTTCAAGACGTACACTCTGGAGGATATGAAGGAGAACGGCGTGATCCAGGCGTCGAAGACCTTCATCTACAAGGTGGTCGAGCTCGAGCCGAAGAGCGAGGCAGAGGGCAAACTGGCTGGCGTTACCTATGATAAGGAAGTCCGGACGGTAACCGTGACGGTGAACTATGATCCGGCGAGCGGTAAACTGACCGCGGATGTGAATGCCGGCGAGGATGGACTGAGTTTCACGAACCGGTATGACACGGATGCGGAGATCGGGCTGAACGGACAGAAGACGATGGAAGGCCGCGATCTGACAGAGAGCTACAGTTTCCGTTTCGACGTATATGAGGCGACGACGGACGGCGGTAAGCTTTCTGATACGGCTGTGACAACGGGTCAGACGACGACGGATGGCAGCATCGTGTTCGAGGATGGCATTAAGATCGAGCTGGAAGACCTGTGGAATGACAGCACGAAGGGCTATGACAGCACGAAGGTATTCTACTATCTGGTAGAGGAGCGTCAGGACCATAATACGGAAGGCGATAAACTGACCTACGCGAATCCGCAGCTCAGAGAGCTGACGGCAGAGTATGACCAGGCAAGCGGAGTGCTGACACTCAACTGGACGAAGATTTCCGAGCAGAATCCTGACGGAACATGGAGCCCGGTATGGGAGGGCAGCGCGCAGAGCATTCCTGCCGGAGCGGCTGCGTTCACGAACAAGTACACGACAAGCGTCGAAGCGGAGCTGAAGGGTATGAAGTATCTGGAGGGCCGCAAGCTGACAGAAGGCGATGTGTACGACTTTGCGGTCTACCGTGCGGAGGATGTGGATGTCACGACGGGCGAGGCGGATGAAAGCGCTGTGCTGACGGAGCACGAGGGCGCAACGCCGCTGCTCAAAGGCACGAACGACGCGAGCGGAAAGATCACCTTCACGGGCGGGAGCTACAACGGAAAACTTCATTATGAATTGTCCGAACTGGAAGTGACAGCTGAGGACGGCACAGTGACTTACCCGCAGAAGAGCTTTGAATATTGGGTAGTCGAGCTCGTTCCGGATGAGGCGGACGAGAGCATTACCTATGACCGCAGCGTGAAGAAAGTGACAGTGCTTGTAAGCTATGACAGCATGACGGGCACGATGAGCGCGGAGGTCACAGAAGGCGGGCCCGTGACGTTTACGAACAGGTACACGACGAAGGACGGCATCGGACTTCATGAGACGAAGGAGATGACGGGACGTGAGCTGACGGATCACGACTATTTCGAGTTCAAATTGACAGACGACCTTTCGAGGAACGGCAGGAAAACGGTTGTGGAGGGCAGCGAAACCGCTGTGAACAACGGCAAGGCAATCATCTTCGCTGATAACACGATTGTGATCACGCTGGACGACATGAAGGATGTCATGGGGACCACGAGCTCGGACGGCATTTACACGAAGAACTTCTATTACACGCTCACAGAGTCGCCGAGCAAGACGGTGACCGGAGTTGTGAATGATACGAAGACGATGGAGCTCACGCTTGTCGCGACTTACGATTGGAACAACGGTACGCTGGGGGTTGCGTGGGCAGACGGCATTGAGGAGAAGAGTTTCGTCAACGATTACAATGCGAAGGGTGGTCTGGAGTTCAAGGGTCTGAAGACAGTGAATGCGGCTGCGGCGACAGGCAAGATCGACCTGACGGCAGAGCGGCTTGCAGAGCTGAATGCGAAGGTTAAATTCGAGCTCCAGAGACTGAACGAGGAGACCGACGATTATGAGACGATCGCGGATTCGACAGACATTACCAGGACCGGAAGCTTTGGATTCATCTTCCGTGCGGGAGAGAGCGTCAGCTATACGGAGGATAACATCGGCGAGACGTTTAAGTACAGGATCATCGAGGTCCAGAAGGACGACGCGGCTGATCTGGGCGGCTACGGCATTGATGGGACAGAGTACGTCTATGATGTGACTGTCGCTGACAGCGCGACGCACAACGGGACGCTGCGCCTGACTGTGAAGGACGGCGATGGCAGAACGGTAAACGCGGCGGCTCCGATCACGGTGACGTTTGACAATACTTACGAGGCAACAGGTGAGACACAGTTTGAAGTCAACAAGATCCTGACCGGTCGTGACATGGAGGAAGGCGAGTTTACCTTCGAGGTACACGCGATGGACGCGAACGGCAAGATCGAGGAGGCTGTGCTTACCGTGAAGGATGCCGAGGGCGCGGATGTGCCGCTTAGGGCGACCAACCCGGAGGCTGCAAAGGGCGCGGCGGCGAAGATCGTCTTCCCGAAGATCAGCTACACGCTCGCGGATGCAGGCAAGACCTACTATTATGAGATCGTTGAGGTCAAAGGCAACGAGGGCGGAGTCATCTATGACGAGGCGTCGGTGCTGGTGAAAGTGACTGTGACAGACGACGGAAGCGGACATCTGGATGTGCAGAAACAGATCCTCAGCGCGAATACAGGCTTTACGAACCGCTATGAGGCGACGGCGAAGGCTGCAATAGACGGCACAAAGACATTGAAGGGCAGAAAGCTCAAGGCGGGTGAGTTCACCTTCCAGGTGATCAACGACGCGAGCGGCGCAGTGGTCGGCACGGGCAAGAACGACGCGGATGGCAAGTTCAGTTTCGAGTTCGTGAAAGACAGACTGAGTACCGGACAGAGCGTGCTGT
>CANQYP010000004.1 GCA_947628045.1 uncultured Lachnospiraceae bacterium
GCATGACAAAGGATCTCACGACAGGCAGACCGATGGGCGTGATCGTCCGTTTCGCGCTGCCTGTTCTTTTGGCTATGCTGTTCCAGCAGTTTTACAGTCTCGTGGACACGCTGATCGTCGGTCGGATCCTCGGCGCGGAGGCGCTCGCGGCGGTGGGCTCCACGGGCTCGGTGAATTTCATGGTGATCGGTTTCTGCAGCGGCGTCTGCGCCGGTTTCGCGATCCCCATGGCGCAGTCCTTCGGCGCGAAGAATGAGGACGGACTGAAGGCTTACATCGGTAACAGCCTGTGGCTGTGCGTCGTCTTCTCGCTCGTCCTCGCGGTCGCCACCGGTCTTCTGTGCCGGCAGATCCTGCAGCTGATGAACACGCCCGACGATATCATAGACCGCGCATACTCCTACATCGTCGTCATCTTCTGGGGGATCCCCGTGACCTACCTCTACAATATGCTCGCCTGTATGATCCGCGCGATCGGCGACAGCAAGACGCCGGTGATCTTTCTCGGGATCGCCTCCGTCCTCAACATCGTCCTCGACATCGTCTTCATCACGGCGGCGCATATGGGCGTGATGGGCGCGGCGGTCGCCACCGTGCTCGCGCAGGGCGTCTCGGGGCTGCTGTGCCTCTGGCATATCCGGAAAAAATTCCCGATCCTGCAGCCGGAGACCCGGCACCTCAAACCAAACAGAAATTGCCTGTTCAAGCTCTGCGCGATGGGGATCCCCATGGGGCTGCAGTATTCGGTCACCGCGATCGGGAGCATCATCCTGCAGACGGCGGTAAACACGCTGGGCACGCTGTACGTGGCGGCTGTCGCGACCGCCGGCAAGACCGGCATGATGTTCTGCTGTGTCTTCGACGCGCTCGGGACGACCATCGCCACCTACAGCGGGCAGAACATCGGCGCCGGGCGGACGGACCGGGTGCGCCAGGGCGTGAACGCCTGTATGCTGCTCGGGAGCGCCTGGGCGATTCTGACGCTTTTGCTCTACTTTTTCGCGGGACACGCGCTTGCCGCGCTTTTCGTCGACCGCTCGAACACGGAGCTGATCGCGAACATCCGGAGGTTCCTCGTGACCAACTCGATCTTCTACATCCCGCTCGCGGGCGTGAACATCTACCGTTACTGCATCCAGGGAATCGGCTACAGCCAGATGGCGATCCTCTCCGGCGCCATGGAGCTCATCGGGAGGGCGCTCGTGGGGCTGATTCTTGTCCCGATGTTCGGTTTCTCTGCGGTCTGCATGGCGAACCCGATCGCCTGGATCGCCGCGGACCTGTTCCTGATCCCGGCATACCTGCATTATACGGGCAAGCTGTCCCACTTAAGACCGGCGGGCGCATGAAACCCGTTCCATCCATGCTGTAAAACCCGGGTCCCTGTCTGAGAAACAGGCGGATCCGGGCTTTCAAATCTGGACATTTCTCCGGCTGTCTGCTATAATTTCAGAAAGAATCGCGTTCAGGAGCAGAAATTGCGCACCAATCCGGGATGACCGCCCAAGGGGGAACCATAATGTCAGATCATATCAAACCAACCGACACTGCAAAACGGGACCGGAGCCTGACGGCGACAGGCATACTGATCGCCTTCATCATGGTGCTGCTGATCTTTGCGTATTACCAGATCAACTCCGTGCTCCGGCAGCGTTCCCTGCTCCGCCTGGAGGAGGGCGCCAACACCGCGATCGAGGAGATCACCTCCAAGCTGGAGCGCGACAGCCGCCTCCTGAACGCCACAGCCAGCATCATCTCCCAGGCGGACAACTTCGACATCGACGCCACGCTCGCGGTCATGAAGAGCATGAATCCTCTGCTCGAGACGATGAACGTGAGGGTGCTGTTTCCGGACGACCGCATCCTCTCCGCGGACGGCACGATCACCAATGCCTCGGAGAAAGGTAATTTTACTTTTGCACAGGAGGCTCCTCTCGGAGAGCATATCTCAAATCGTACATACGAGCTCAACACCGGCAAACCGATCCTGCGGCATTTTGTACCGATCATTCAGGACGGGAAGACCGCCGCCCTGCTCTACGGCGTCACGGATCTGGAGAGCCTGCCTGATACGCTCAATATTGACAACATCTACAACGCGAGCGCTTTCGTCTATATCATCGACACGAAGTCCGGGGATTTCCTCGTGGATACCTGGCACGACACGCTCGGGAACACCGCCGACTTCTCCGCCTCCCAATCCACCCGGAAGACCAAGGGCGACAAGACCTGGGAAGAATACCTGGACGATCTGGTCAAGCTGAAGTCCGGCTACGTCATCTACCGCACGCCGAACACCGGCGGCTGGGAATACATGTACTACGCCCCCATCGGGATCAACGACTGGTCGATCGCGGTCGACGTGCCGGAAAAGGAGGCTTTCTACAATGTCTTCGCGGTTCGGCGCGTCTGTATTCTCTTAGGCGTCCTGATGGCGGTCACGATCATTCTGTACTATCTGTGGGTGCGGCATAACGCGAAACAGATGACGGCGCAGGCGGTCGAGCACGCGGTGCTCGCCGAGAAACTGCAGAAGGCGGAGGCGGCGGACCGCGCGAAGAGCACCTTCCTCTCGAACATGTCGCACGACATCCGCACCCCGATGAACGCGATCATCGGGTTCGCGACGCTCGCGCAGACGAACCTGGACAACCGGGAGCGCACGCAGGAATACCTGACGAAGATCCTCTCTTCGAGCAACCACCTGCTCTCCCTGATTAACGACATCCTCGACATGAGCCGCATCGAGTCCGGCAAGCTGAACATCGAGGAGAAGGAATGCTCGATCTCCGATATTTTCCGGGACATGCGCAACATCATTCAGACACAGATGCAGTCCAAGCAGCTCAATTTCTTCATGGACACCATCGACATCGTGGACGAGAACATCTACTGTGACAAGCTGCACGTGAACCAGGTGCTTTTGAACCTGCTCTCGAACGCGATCAAGTTCACCCCGGCGGGCGGCACGGTCGCGCTGACGATCAGCCAGAAACCGCGCGCACCAAAGGGCTACGGCTCCTACGAGATCCGCGTCAAGGACACCGGCATCGGCATGAGCGAGGAGTTCACGAAACATATCTTTGAACCATTTGAGCGGGAACGCAACACGACCGCGAGCGGCATCCAGGGCACCGGGCTCGGCATGGCGATCACGAAGAACATCATAGACACGATGGGCGGCACGATCGAGCTGCACTCCGAGCAGGGCAAGGGCACGGAGTTCATTATCCGGCTCGACTTCCGCCTCCAGGAGGACGCGAAACAGATCGAGGTGGTAAAAGAGCTGCAGGGGCTGCGCGCACTCGTCGCGGACGACAGCTTTGCGACCTGCGACAGCGTCACCAAGATGCTGCGCCAGATCGGCATGCGCTCCGAGTGGGTCCTGCACGGCAGGGAGGCGGTCCTGCACGCGAAACAGGCGTATGAGCTGGGCGACGAGTACCACGCGTACATCATCGACTGGCTGCTGCCCGACCTGAACGGCATCGAGGTCGTCCGCCAGATCCGCGCGGTCATCGGCGACAGCGCTCCGATCATCATCATCACCGCCTACGACTGGACCGCGATCGAGGACGAGGCGCGCGCGGCGGGTGTGACGGCGTTCTGCAACAAGCCGATCTTCCTCTCCGAGCTGCGCAGCATTCTGGTCGCCGCCACGAGCGACAGCGTGGAGGCGCAGCAGTTTAAGAGCCGCCCGATCCCGGACATCACCGAGCAGCTGCGGGGCACGCGCCTCCTGCTCACCGAGGACAACGAGCTGAACCGCGAGATCGCCAAGGAGCTCCTCGAGGCGAGCGGTTTCATCGTAGATACCGCCGAGGACGGCACGGTCGCGGTCGAAAAGGTCAAAGCCTCCGAGCCGGGCTATTACTCGCTGGTGCTCATGGACGTCCAGATGCCCAGGATGAACGGCTATGACGCGACAAAGGCGATCCGCGCGCTCGAGGACCCGGGGCTTGCCGATATCCCGATCGTCGCCATGACCGCCAATGCTTTTGAGGAAGACCGGAAACTCGCGCTTGCGAGCGGCATGAACGCCCACATCGCGAAACCGATCGATATGAAAAAATTGCTCGAGGTGCTCACGGAACTTCTGAGTTGACCTTGCAAAAATTAATTCCGATTCATCTTTGCCGCCTTGCAGAAGATCAGGTAGCCGAGCAGGAACATCAGCGACAGGATCGAGACGCCTGCGCTCGCGCGCCCGGTAAGCTGGGCGATCAAACCAACCAGCGTCGTCCCGACAAAGGACGCGCCCTTGCCGCAGATATCGTAGATGCCGAAATATTCCCCGGATTTCTCCGGCGGGATGATACGCGCAAAGTAAGAGCGCGAAAGCGCCTGGATCGCGCCCTGGAACATCCCGACCAGTATGGCAAGCAGCCAGAACTCCCACTGTTTGTCCAGCTGGATCGCAAAAAGCGCGATACCCAGATAAGCCAGAATACATACCTTGATCAGCGTATCGGTCGGATATTTCTTTGAGAGCCGCGCAAAGAGCAGCGCAAACGGAAATGCCACGATCTGTGTAACCAGCAGAGCGAGCAGCAGCCCCTGCGTGTCCAGTCCCAGCGCGCTGCCGTAGGCTGTCGCCATCTCGATGATCGTATAGACTCCGTCGATGAAACAGAAGAACGCCAGCAGATACAGAAAGATATGTTTTTGCCCGCGGATATCCCGGAGTGTCGCCGCGAGACGGGCGAAACTTTCGCGCACCGGATGCTCCGGCATCTCGATGTAATTCTTCTGCCTGTAATTCCTGAGCAGGGGCAGACTGACAAGCAGCCACCAGAGCGCGTTCAGGAAGAAAGCAATCGTCATCGCCGTGCCCATGCTGATACCGATCTTCTCATTCATCAGCACGAAGACCAGCGACACGATAAACGGGATGCAGCTCCCGATGTAGCCCCAGGCATACCCGTGCGAGGACACCATGTCGAGGCGGTCCGGCTCCGTGACGTCCGTAAGCATGGAATCATAGAAAACCAGACTCGAGCTGTAGCCGACCTTCGCGATCACAAACACAGCCAGAAACACGATCCAGGAAGAAGGGAAGGACAGCGCCGCGCAGCCGATCACACCTACCATCATGCTGACTGTAAAAACCGGTTTCTTGAAATTCTTCGTGTCCGCGAGCGTGCCGAAGACCGGACCGATGACCGCCACGATCACGGTCGCAACGGAAGCGGCATAGCCCCAGTACGCCAGATAATCCACCTCCGAGAGACCCGCGCCTCCCGCAAGAGAGTTGAAATAGATCGGCAGGATCGTCGCGATCAGCAGTGTAAACGCGGAATTTCCCACATCATAAAGAATCCAGTATTTTTCCAGCTTTGTAAGTTTCGTATTCATTCTTCCCTCCTCCTGTCGATTTCTGATTCGGAACGTAAGCTCCCGCCCTTCTGGAAAGCTCTTCTATCATTTTCTTCTCGACAGAGCAGATCGCCGATCATCGCCTCCCAGCATCGGAGGCTCAGCAGTTTTCTCGCGGTCTCATGCAGTCGAACTGTCCCAAATCCGCGGCTTTCGTCACTCGAAGGTCCGATCGAAACGCGCGTTCAGCTCCCCGCCCGTGCGCAGACTCTCGTCGAAACTGCGGATCATTTCCACCGCGACGCCAATCGCACCGTCGTAGCGATTCATCAAGCCCTTGTCACTCTCCCTGCAGGCGGGATTGTCCACGCGCTGATACATCAGCCCCTTCATCTTTTCATGATGCCGCAGAATCTTCATCGTCGTGTTGATGAACCCCTGCTTGAACGCCCCGGGCGCGCAGAACAACTTCTTGACCGTCTTCATGTCTTTCAGCGACTGCAGCACAATCTTTTGATCTATCTTCTCATCGTAGAACGGGGCGATCGCCTCTGCCGTCTGCTCATCCGTCGGGATGAGCGTCGCCGCAGGAAACGACACCGCGTCCTTTCCGTCCATGCGCAGGAGCAGTTTCTCAAACTCCTCCTCAATCTCCAGATGCTGTACGCCCGTCTTGCGGATCATCTCTTCCACATACGGGTGGCATTCGCTGTCCAGGATATAATGGCAGATAAAGCCCAGCAGGTAAGCGTACTCCCTGCTGTCACGCCCGTGCTCCTTCACCACCTCCCGCGCGTGCTCAAAAAACGGCAGCGCGGAGATCTTGTGCAGGTGCACCCCATACTGGTTCACACGGTTCTTCCCCAAGGGGCGGTAAAAGAAAAGCAGGTCCGGTCCCTGCAGCCCGACCGCATATGGCGCGGGGTATTTCTCAATAATGTCTCTCAGTTCCTGATCCAGGCGTTTGGCTACGTCCGCGCCAAACCGGTCATGTGCGTAAATTGCAGGCATTGTTCTCTCTCCATTCTGTCTTGTTCTGTCCTGTTCCGCCTTGCTCTATTTTGTTCTATCTTGTTCCGTCTTATTCTGTCTTGCTCCGTCTTGTTTTACCTTGTTCCGTTTGTTCTGTCCTGTTCCGTTTTATTTTGTGATTCTCTCCGTCAGGTCGGCGTTTCCGCTCCATCCGTTTTCAACAGCGCCGCGTACACCTCCCGTTTCGGGATCCCGCGGTCCTTCGCCGCCTGTCTCATTGCATCCTTGTGGTCCAGCCCTCGGCGCTCATAGAGCTCCACATGCGCGCGAACGTCGATCTGCGCCCAGTCCTGCTGCTCCTCCTGCGCCAGTTCCTCCCGGCTGCGTCCCTCCAGGACGATCACGCACTCTCCTCTCGGCTCATGCGTCTCATACCAAGCAAGCGCCTCGGACAACGTCGTCCGCATAATGGTCTCATGTTTCTTCGTGAGCTCCCGACAGACTGCCGCCCGGCGGTCGCCCAGCGTCTCCAAAAGCTCCCCCAGCGTGCGGATCAGGCGGTGCGGCGCCTCATAGAGGATCGTCGTGCGCATCTCGGCTTTCAGTTCTTCGAGTACCTGCTGCCGCTCTTTCTTATCCGTCGACAGGAACGCCTCAAAGCAAAAGCGCCGCGTCGGCAGCGCCGAAAGCGTCAGCGCCGTCACACACGCACAGGCACCCGGCAGGGACGTCACCTCGATCCCCTCCTCCGCGCACATGCGAACCAGCTCTTCCCCGGGATCGGAGATCCCCGGCGTCCCGGCGTCCGTGATCAGGGCGACGTTCTTCCCCTCCCGCAGCTTTGCGATCAGCGTGCGCGCCTTCTCGATCTTGTTGTACTCGTGGTAGCTCGTCATCGGCGTCCGGATCTCAAAATGGTTCAGGAGTTTCCGGCTGTTGCGCGTATCCTCCGCCGCGATCAGGTCGACTTCCCTCAGCGTGCGCACCACGCGCAGCGTGATGTCCTCGAGATTGCCGATCGGCGTCGCGCACAGGTAGAGGACGCCCGTCCCTTTCTGATCAGTCTCTCTCATCTATGTGCTCCTTTTTGTCTGTGTCCCATGCATCGCTGTCCCAGGCAGCCTCCCAGCCGCACCTGTCTTAGAAATAGGCGTCGGTTTTCTGTATGCTCCCCTACAACAAATACCGGCGTACTCTTTGGAATGCACCGTTGACTTGCTGCACGTTTCTGTACAGCAAATACCGGCTTGCTCTTTTCCGGCAAGCGCCGCCGCCCTCAGTGTCCGTAGATCTCATGTATCTCCTGCGTGTACACGCCCGGGCGCTCATACACGATCAGCGGCTTTTCGACGGTCGTCCGCGGTCGTCCGCCGCGCACCGCCTCCAAAAGCACCAGGTTCGGCTCCCGGTCCACGTAAGGGTAGACGAGCCGCATCCGTTTCAGCTCCAGCCCGTGCTGCGACAGCGTCCGGATGATCTCCGCCAGACGGAACGGGCGGTGCACCATGTAGAAATGCCCTCCGACTCGCAGCAGCCGCGCCGCTGCGCGCGCCACGTCCTCCAGCGTGCAGAGGATCTCATGGCGCGCCGCCGCCTTCTCGAGGCTGGGGTTCACCAGCCCATGCCGCGCCGTCATGTACGGCGGATTTGAGGTGACCCGGTCAAAAGATGCCGGCGCAAACAGTGCCCCGGCATTTCTGATATCTCCCTGAACAATGTCGATCCGCTGCTCCAGCCCGTCCAGCGCCACGCTCCTGCGCGCCATGTCGACACAGTACTCCGAGATCTCAAGCCCCGTGAAGTGTTCCGCCGGAGTCTTCGCCGCAAGCAGGATCGGAATAATGCCTGTCCCTGTCCCCAGATCGAGTACCCGGTCGCCCTCCTGCGCCTGCGCGAAACCGGACAGCAGGACCGCGTCCATGCCGAAACAGAAAAGCTTTTCATTCTGTATGATGCGGTACCCGCCTCTGTGCAGGTCGTCCAGACGTTCCCCTTCCCTGAGCTCACTCATCATTCAGCTTTTGTTTCCCTTCTATTTGGTCGCGCGTCTCCAGCTCCTCAAGCTGCTCCAGCTCCTCGAGCTCCCGCTGCTCCTCGTCAGAGACGCTCTCTTTGCGGGCCGCTTTTCTGCCGCCCTTATTTCTCGCTTTATCTCTATCTTTATTATCTCCGTCCTTATTACCCCTGCCCTTGTTGTCTCTGTCTCTATTGTCCCCGTTTTTATTATCCCTGTCTTTGTTGTCACTGTCTTTATTATCTCTGTCCTTGCCGTCTCTGTCCTTATTGTCCCTGTCCTTGTTGTCTCTGTCTTTATTATCTCTATCCTTGTTGTCTTTTTCTTTGTTCTTGCCCTTCTCCTTGCGTTTCCTGGGCTTGAACTTCAGATCCGCCACATCGAACTCCTGGATCTCCTTCTCATCCTCCACGTCGATCAGCACCTTCACGCGCTGGCGCAGGACGTTGACGCTGTGCACCTCGCCCTTCTGCCCATCCGGCGTCGTCACGGAATCACCGATGCCCGGGAGCCGACTGTTCAGATACTCGTAGGTATCCTCCTCGTTCTTCAGACAGCACATCAGCCTGCCGCAGGCGCCCGA
Source organism: uncultured Lachnospiraceae bacterium (assembly GCA_947628045.1). Classification (GTDB taxonomy): domain Bacteria; phylum Bacillota; class Clostridia; order Lachnospirales; family Lachnospiraceae; genus Choladousia. The sequence continues at coordinate 8,886 of CANQYP010000004.1, forward strand.
GATCTTCGTCGGGTTCAGCGACAGATTCTGCTCCTTCGCCATCTTGATCGACACCGGAGCGAAATCGGACAGATAGCTGTTGCAGCAAAGCACGCGCCCGCAGATGCCGATCCCGCCAAGGATCTTCGTCTCGTCCCGCACGCCGATCTGCCGCAGCTCAATGCGTGTCTTGAACACCGCCGCCAGATCCTTGACCAGCTCGCGGAAGTCGATCCTCCCGTCCGCCGTAAAATAAAACAGCACTTTATTGTTGTCAAACGCGTACTCGGCGTCGATCAGTTTCATATCGAGTCCGTGCTTGCTGATCTTCTCCTGACAGATCTTCAGCGCCTCCCGCTCCTTCTCGCGGTTGCGCTTTGCCCGCGCATCGTCGTCCGCGGTCGCCACGCGGATCACCGACCGCAGCGGCTGGACGACCAGTTTCTCGTCCACCTCGTGGACACCGCCGACCGCCGTGCCGTACTCGACGCCGCGGACCGTCTCCACGATCACATGGTCCCCCGTCTCTATCTTGTTATTTTTCGGGTCAAAGTAATAGACTTTCCCGGCATTTCTGAATCGTACTCCTACAATCTTAACCATGTATGTTCTCCTTAATGACGAGGAATAAAAGCTCCATCGTCAGATCAAAATTTACGTGCGCGTCCAGGCGCGCCTTGGCGCATTCGATCGCGTTCATGACCTCCTCGACGCCCTCGTACGAGCAGTAGCTGACCGTGTCCCGGATCGTCCGGAGCTCGTCTCGAAAGACAATGCCGTCCGCGTCGCGCGTCGCCTTAAAATATACCATATCCCGGTACCAGAGCGCAAGGATATCCAGATAGTCCTGCATGGTGACCTTGTACGCCTGCACTTCTTTTATATAGTCGATCAGCTCGCTGATCCGCATCTTTCCGGCGTTTCGGATCAGCATCATCGCCGAGTCCCGGATCGCGGCAAAATCCTCCGAGGAGGCGAGCCGCACCGCCTTGCCGATGTTGCCCTGCGCGAACGCAACGCAGATATCCGCCTGATAGTCCGGCACATGGAGCTGCTCCATCAGATATTCCTTAACCTGCTCGTTCGGCACCGGGCGCAAATGCAGCACGACGCAGCGGGAGCGGATCGTATCGATGAGCACCTGTTCATTCGAGACCATCAGTATGATGACTACGTATTCCGGCGGCTCCTCGAGCGTCTTCAGGATCGCATTCTGCGCCTGAACCGTCAGCTTTTCCGCCTCCGGAATGATATAGATCTTGTATTTTCCATTGTAAGGGCGGACCTGTATATCGTTGGTCAGCTGCAGCCTCACATCGTCCACGCCGATGCTCGTCGGTTTCTCATGACGGACGTATATGATGTCGGGATGCGTGCCGCTCGCCGCCTGATGGCAGGAATGGCATTCTCCGCACGGACGCCCGTCCGGCGCCTCGCACTGCAGCGTCATGGCAAACGCGTCCGCCAGACGCTTTTTCCCCGTCCCCTTTTCGCCGGAGAAAATGTATGCATGGCTGACCTTCCCGGTCTCTATCGCGCGCTCGAGATGCGCGATCTCCTGCTTATGCCCAATCATGTCCTTAAATCCTGCCATAGCCTGTCTCCTTAAATCTGTGCCGCCCGGCTCTGCCGGAACCGGCTGCCTGCCTTCCTGCCGATCCTTACAACCTGCCTCCTCAAGTCTGTGCTATTTGGCTCTGTCGAGATCGGCTGGCTGCCTTCCTGACCATTTTTATAGCTTGTCTCCTCAAATCCGTGCCCTGTGAATGGTCGTCCGCCGTCTTCGCGAACAGTATAGCACATTTTCATGCCCTTGTGAAGTATCGCAGCCACCCGGTTCTCTTAAGATTTTATTAGAGCCGCGATGAAAGACGCCACCTCGTCCATGCAAATCTGCCGGTCGTCGTCATTGCGGAAACGGCGCGTGATCCCGGCGGCGCGAATGTTCTCCTCGGAGAAATCCTTCTGGTCGGCGAGAAAGCGCCGGCACATTTCCTCGTACTTCGGGACTGCCTGTTTCCGCTCGCGTTTCAGCGCGCGCTCCAGGCGGTTGCCGTCGTCTACCTCGATGTAGATCGGCACCACGCGGTCAGCTCCGTAGTATGCCCGCACCTTCTGGAACGACACCAGCGTGCCGAGCGCAAGGTAATCATAGCGGTCCATATCGATCTTGTCGCCGTCCGCGGTGAAATAATACCATTTCCCGTACACGGTATCATACTCCCGCAGCTCGATCACCTGCCCCTGCTCCTGCATCCGGCGCAGCTTTTCCACCGTCACAAAATGATACTGCACGCCGTCCGTCTCCTTCGCGCGGATCGGGCGCGTCGTGTACATGATGAACGGTCTCAGCCCGAGTTCCTTTCGCGCGAGCACCTCTTCATAAATAGTATCTTTCCCCGATGAGCTCTTGCCCATCACATAAAATAATTTTCCCATGCAAGAAAAACCTCTCCACAAAACGCCATAGTATAAAACCGCCGGTTGCCGTCCGCGCGGTGTTCAGACTTTGTCCGTGCTAATCTGACACATGATTTTCAGACTTTGTCCGCGCCGGTTCGGCGCACGATTTTAAGAATCTGTCCACTCCAGTTCGGCGTATGATTTTCATACTTTGTCTGCGCCGATTCGGCGCACGACCCGGATCCGTTCCCCGGCGGGATCCGCCAGCCCCCGCAGCACAAGCCCGGCGTCCCGCTCTTCCCGCAGCCGCTGCAACAGCTCCTCCGAGATGCGCTCACCCGGAACAAGCAGCGGAATCCCCGGCGGATAGAGATAGACGTACTCGGCGGATACGCGCCCCGCGCTCCCGGCAAGCAAAACTTCCTCGGACGGACTCTCCTCCGCCTCCCGAATGCGCAGGACTTCCTCTCCATGCGGGTATCGCGCTCCCTGCGCCGCCCTGCCCGTGCTCCGGGCGGCGTTTTCCTTTTCGGCAATCTCCGAGTGTGACACAACAGAATCCAGCTCTGCCCTGCCCATGCCCTCGGCAGCGTTTTCCTTTTCGGTAATCTCCGAGTGCGCCGCAGCGGAATCCAGCTCTGCCCTGCCCGTGCCCTCGGCAGCGTTTTCCTTTTCGGCAATCTCTGAATGCGGCGCAACGGAATCCAGCCCTGCGTCGATCGCAAGCAGCGCTGCCGTCAGCCGGTCGAATCCCTCCTGCGTGTCCGCTACGGTCATGAGCGCCGTGACATAACCTGCCGCCGCCATCTCCGGCTCCAGATGATATCGCTCGCGCAAAAGATCCGCAAGCGCCGGTCCGGTCAGCGAGGACCGTCCGGTGGAGATCAGCACTTTCGAGCGATCAAACGCGTAGATCATCTCATGTCCCCGCGATTCCATATATTCTAAATCTGCCGGGACAAGCCGCAGCACACGCATTTTCCTCAGCTCGCCCCGCATCTGCTCCAGCCGCCCGGCAAACGCGTCAAACAGCGCGCTGCCACGCTCCTCCAACAACCGAATGCAGGCGTCCATTCCAGCCATCAGCACATAGCTCGGGCTGCTGGTCTGGTAGATATCCAGATATTTTCTGAGTTTCCCGCGGTCCACCCTGCCGCCCTGCACATGCAGCAGCGCCGTCTGGGTCAGCGAAGGGAGCGTCTTGTGCAGACTGTTGATCACGATGTCCGCCCCGCACGAAAGCGCCGACTCCGGGAAATACGAATGCAGCCCGAAATGCGCCCCATGCGCCTCGTCCACGATCAGCGCCGCGCCCGCGTCATGCGCGATCTCCGCGATTGCGCGAATGTCCGAGACCACGCCGTCGTAGGTCGGGGATGTGACAAGCACCGCCCGGATATCCGAGTGCTGCCGCAGAACTTCCCGCACTTCCTCCGGGCAGATGCTCCCGTAAATTCTGCACGCGGCATTCCCCCGCCGTTTCCCGTCGGAAACATCGTGCGCGTTTCCTGCCTGGACTCCCTCGTCCAAAACATTCTGCAAATTTCCCGCCAAGGCTCTCTCGCCCAAAACACCCTGCGCGTTTCCCGCCAAGGCTCTCTTGCCCGAATAACTCCACGCATTTCCCGCCGTCTCACCCATCTCCAGGATCGGCGGATAGACATACGTCACCCGCAGGTCATTCAAATACGCGGCATGGTAGCACGACCTGTGGCTGTTGCGCGCCATCAGGAGCCCGCCGCCTCTCGTCGTCGACGCCGCGACCGCCGCCAGAATCCCGCAGGTGCTCCCATTTACCAGATAATACGTCTCCTCCGCGCCGTACAGCCTCGCCGCGCGCTGCTGCGCCTCCAGCAGGATCCCCTGCGCATGGTGCAGATCGTCAAACCCATCGATCTCCGTGATGTCGATTGCAAACGGATCCCCGAAATGCCGAACCCTTCTCTTGTGACCCGGCATGTGCAGAGGATAAAAATCGGACGCGCCGTACTGATTCAGTTTGTCGAGCAAATATTCGGACATTGTCTTCCCCCTGCACGAACGATTTTCCCATCTGCGCCGCAAATAAACTATACACGAATTATATCGAATCCTCCGCAAAATAGCAAGCCGTTGTTCGCTCTTCCATTTCCCGCGAATCGGAGTTATAATAAACGAAACGATTGTAAATGTTCCAGAAGAGAAAGGACGTGGATTGTTATGAAACTTGGCTTTATCGGCTGCGGCAATATGGCGACCGCCCTCATCGGCGGTATCCTGAAGAAAAAGCTGGTCCCCGCGGATCAGATCATCGTCTCCGCGCTACATCAGGAGACTCTCGCAAAAGCCGCCGAAACTTACGGCGTGCGCACCACAAGCTCCAACTGTGACGTCGCCGAGGCGGAGATCGTCTTCCTCGCGGTCAAGCCGCAATTTTACGAAGAAGTCATCCGTGAGATCCGCGACTGCGTCACAAAGCGCCAGGTCGTCGTCTCCATCGCCCCCGGCAAATCGATCGCCACGATCACGGACTGGTTCGGCAAGGACGTCAAGCTGGTCCGCACGATGCCGAACACCCCGGCGATGGTCGGCGAAGGCGTCACCGCCGTGTGTCCCTCTGAGAACGTCACAAAAAAAGAACTCCAGAAAGTCCTCTCGCTCTTCCAGTCCTGCGGCACAGCCGAGGTCATGCCGGAGCGTCTGCTCGACGCGGTCGTCTCGGTGAGCGGCAGCTCACCCGCCTATGTCTTTATGCTGATCGAGGCGATGGCGGACGGCGCGGTCCGCGATGGGATCCCGCGCGCACAGGCGTACCGTCTCGCCGCACAGTCCGTGCTCGGCAGCGCAAAGATGGTGCTCGAGACCGGCAGGCACCCGGGCGAGCTGAAGGACATGGTCTGCTCCCCCGCCGGCACCACGATCGAGGCGGTCGCCGCGCTCGAGGCAGCAGGTTTCCGCAGCGCGATCCTCGCCGGCATGAAGGCATGCACCGACAAGACAAAAAGAATGGCGTAAAACAATCTTCCCCGGCACGCCCGCAAAACAGGCGCGCCGGGGAGCATGATTTATCAAACCGTTTCGTTTCAAAAAAGTTTTTCGCCGGATCAATCCGCCGTCCAATATCGTTTTACGTAAGTCTCCGCCTGTTCTGTGGAAAGCAGATATTTTTCCATAAGTTTCCTCACAGCCGAGTCTTCCGTCTGCCCGAATTCCCGACAGGATTCCACCAGAACCTGAATCCCGTGATCCCTCTCTGATGATATTCCTCGTTCAATTCCCCGTTCTATCCCCTGTTTGATTCCCCGTTCGATTCCCTGTTCGATTCCCTGCTCGATTCCCCGTTCGATTCCTTGTTCCAGCCCCTCCCGTTTCGCGTTCTCTCTTTCCTCAATCACGATCTGTTCAAAGCCACTGATCATCTTCTTCTCTCCCTTCTGGAAACATTCCCGGATAAACGCCTGCTCCTTCTCACCAAACTTTCCTTCCAGGACATGCGCAAACCAGGTCTCCAACAGGTTCTTCTCCTCCGCCGACAGCTCCGCCACCCGATCCATCATTTCCTCTACTGCACGCAGGAAATCTTCTTTCTCTTTCGCACGGTCCAGATAAAAAATGTTATCGATGACCGTGTTGCTGCTCAGGATCAAGTCCTTCGCCAGTCGCCGCACATCGATCAGGGCGTACTCGAAGTTCACACCGTACTCCCCGAACGCCTCCCCGTCCCGCAGGTAATCCCTGAACCGGCGCAGCGCAGTCCAGCTCTCTTTTCCATTATACAATACCATAGGAACCACCATCGGAAGGCGGAACTCCTTTCGCTCCCGCTCCTCCTCCGGCACATTCCGAAAATACTGTTCCCACAGATTCACCATATAAACCAACAGACGGAACGGCATCGTGAAATCCATTCCAGACTGCAATTCCATCAACAAAAACAGGTAGATCTCCTGCTCCCCGCGCCGGATCCGGCAGATCAAATCAGACTCGTATGTATGAAAATAGTCTGTGACGAACTCCTTATCCACAAACTCAATGTCCTCTTCCCGGACATCCCGCACCCACGCAAAATCCGTGTATTTCCGCAGCATATGCAGGAGCACGCCGCGGTTCTTAAGCACACGCTTGTAACCTTTATCGTGTGGATTGTTGGTTTTGTTCTCTGCTAAAATTCCGTTCTCTTCCGGCATATTCCAAGCCTCCTTCGCGTATAAAGCTGTCTCCCCTTCCCGTTACGGGGTGCCCTGTGGGGATACCTTGTGAAACAGTATAGCTGTTTATCTTACCCCGCAAGAATCTGTAGGGATATAATAATAAATATATGCAAAGACTTGGAAAAATATGCCATATAAGCAAAAAAATTTCTTAAGCGATTTTATTTTAACACGACCAAAGGAAAAAAGCCAGCTTATTCACTTACCTGTCTTCCCAAAAAACAACATTCCCCGGTATGCCCACAAACAGGCACGCCGGGGAACACAGATCATTTGACTTTTATCGTTATTTTAGACCCTTTCTTTCCACATCTCACAATAATGGTCGTCTTGCCAGCTTTTTTAGCTTTTATGATTCCCTTTGCATTCACAGTTGCTACTTTTTTATTGGAAGATTTGAACGACACTTTCTTGTTTTTCGGTACGCCTTTGGCTTTAACCTTCAGTTTCTGCCCCTTCTTCACGTTCACTTTTTTCTTCGAGTTAAGTTTGACCTGAATCGTTTTCATGCTCTCGACCGGTGCGCTTACCTCGGAAGATGGCGTTTCCGTGGGCGCGGTTACTCCAGAAGATGCATTTCCACTTGATGTGTTTGTCCCGGAAGGCACATTTCCGGCTGGCGCGTTCGCCCCATCGGTTTTACTTGGCTCGGTTTCGGCGAGCTTTTCGATAGCTGCGGTTTCCGTCGTCCCACACACGGAGCAGGTTCTTTGTTTCGTTCCCGTCTTCGTTGTCGTCGGCTGCTCGACTACCGTCCAGTCTCCGTATGTATGGTTTCCGGTAGCCGGAATCGCCGTAGACGCCTCTTTCTGCCCGCAGATCGTGCATTCCTGATGCTGGCTGCCCGCCTTTCCGCAAGTCGGCTCCTGGTCGATCACCGTCTCATACTCATGCTCGCATTCCTTTGGTTTCGGAACAATGCCGCTGACCGTGATTTGAACATCTACCGGGTAATTTTTCCATTCCTGATCATTTGTTGAAATCCTTATGGAATAGGTTCCATTTTCCTCCACATCAAAATCTGCGATTACACTTTTATTGGAATAAAATTCTTCATCTTTAATATTGCCCGTCGTGCTAACATCTTTCACCCAGCGGTAAAATGTACCGGTTCCCATCGCTGATGTGCAATGCAATGCTGCGGACGCACAATCCTGTGCCAAAGATGCCTTTACCGAAAGGACACTTGAAGAAGGCATAAAATAAGCATAGACAGATATCGTATTAGCAATCCCGTATGTTGCCGGAGATACATAATAGACACCTTCATCCAGATAGTATCCCCATCGCGTCATTGTTGTATTTCCAATAGACCATTCGTAATATTGTGCGTTAACTTGTTTTGTAAGCAATGAATTCGCATACACTCCAACTTCAGCAGGATATGTTGTGTCCATAATTATCCAACCTTTTTCAGGCACGGTAATCGTTGTCCAATCATTCCATTCCGCATTGTAAAATATTAAACCGGTACCCTGAACCTCCAAGCCATCGATCTCACTCGGTCTGGAGATCGTTTTCATTTCGTTGACGGTCGGATTCCCATATTTGCCGGGGCTGACCGTTGCCGTCCCACTCTCGGCGATACTCCCCGGTGCAGACGCACCCGGCGAAGAGAGCGGTATCCCACCTGATGCCGCCGCATTCACTGCAAATGAAAAGCATAAAATGAAAGTCAATAAAACCATAATATTCACAGAAAATCTTTTTAACAGTTTCATATACAAAAATCCTCCTTTTCCCTCATAAACTTGCTATCGTATTGCTCCGGTCAAACCTCCGGTTCGTCTTCGGTCATAAGAGAAAACCCTAGCCGGTGCTGCCAGCAATACGAACATTTGACCCTATCCATGTATACCTCATACTGATTTTCACCTTCCTTCCAAACACTACCTGCTGCATTTCGTTTCACTTTCATTCAAGTCTTTATAATTCTAACAGATTTATATTAATTCTTCAAGACCTATATTTAGACAAAAAGAAAGAACATCTGCGATTACTTCTATTTCTCAGATGTCTCGATCAAAACCCGAACTACCTCGAGTATCCTTCGTTTCTCTTTTTCAGACACTTGTCCTAACATTTTATACAGCTCATTTGACGTCAGCTGCGAAGAAACGCGCAGCACATCTCTCAACAAATAGTCTGCGTTTATCTCCAATATATTGGCAATCCGGACAAACGTATCCAGACGGGGAGATTTTACTCCTCTTTCAATCACGCTGACATGCTGCACGCTCAAGTTCAATTTCTCGGCTAATTGTTCCTGTGTATAACCTCTGCTTTCCCGAATCTCTTTTATTCTGCGCCCAATTTGTTTATTATCCATCTCTAACTCCATCAGAAATCAATCTTTTGGAATTAGTATAATTCTTATTGTTTTTTCAATACAGAATCTTAAAGAATTAATATAAATCTTTCGGAATTATTTTTAATCTTACCGCTCCAGCTCCCCGAGCGTCCCAAACGTATACCCCATCTCCTCCCACTTTGTCAGCAGCTCATCGAGGATCGCGGCATTCGTGGAGGAGGTGTTGTGCAGCAGCACGATCGCGCCGGGGTGGATGCGCCCGAGCAGCTTGTCAAACGCCTCCTCCTTCGAGGGCTGGTCGTCCTGATACCAGTCCACGTAGGCAAGGCTCCAGAAGAAGGTCTGATAGCCGAGCTGCTGCGCCATCTTCAGGTTACTCTCGCTGTACTTGCCCTGCGGCGGGCGGTAATAGCGCGCCAGCTCCTGCCCGGTCGCCTCCCGGAACGCGCTCTCCAGGTCTTTGATCTCCTTCTCGAACGACGCCATATCCGAGATTTTCGACATATCCGGGTGGTGCATCGTATGATTGCCGACCGTGTGCCCCTCCGCGACGATCTGCCGCACAAGCTCCGGATTATCGTTGATAAAATTTCCGACTGCAAAGAACGTCGCGTGCACGCCGTGCTTTTTCAGCGCCGCGAGGATCGCGGGCGTGTTGCCGTTCTCGTAGCCGCAGTCGAAGGTCAGATAAAGAACCTTCTCGTCCGTGTCCCGCGCAAACCACGCGTCATACTGTGCCAGCTCCTCGTACGTGGCGTTCCCCACCGGCTGTTCGCCCTCTTGCTGAAAGCTCAGCCCCCAGTTTCCCTCCGCGGACGCCGGGGAAGTCCGAAGTGTCCGCTCCACGCGCGCCGCCATGCGCCCCGCAAAAAAAGCCGCAGCAAAGATCACAAGCACCGCAGCCTTTTTCCATTGATTTATCTTTTCCATTTTCCAGATCATTTCGACGCTCCGAGCAATTCCCTCACAGCAGTCTATGTCCCGAGATCGGAAATTATGTACCTGTCTTACACGTTTCTCCTCTGTGATAACAGCTCCCTTGCCAGAAAAACGCTCCATTCCCACGCGAACTGTTCAATGTCAGAATGTCGTCCAGAATCATGCAGCAGCGTCAGGACGCCTGCCCGATCCCGTTCTGGATCGCCGCCCACACACTGTCCCTCTGGTTCCCGAGCACCCACTCCGCGATGCCGCCGAGGTCGTACTCGCCCACGAGTCCGGCGCGCGCCGCCACCGACGCCTCGTCCTCCAGCCAGATCTGGCAGAGCCGTCCCTCCTCGTCCGTCCACTCGGCGTACTGCTGCCCGGTGCTCTCGTCATAGGCGGGCGTCGCTCCCGCCGCGGCAACGATCTGCGCCGCCTGTTCCATCGACACAGCCTCGCTCGTCACCTGACTCGTGCCGTCGTCGAGCGTCTGCGTGTACCAGAGCCTGGAGTAGAACGGAATCGCGCTGATCAGCTTGTCCTTCGGAACCTCCGTCAGCATGTTTTCGATGCCTGTGATCTCGAAATCCATCGACGCCACGCTCCCCACGATATCCGAACCGGCGTAATGCTCGTCGTACCCCATCACGATCACGTAATCGCAGACAGCGCCGAGCTCGTCCCTGTGGTAATGCCGTGAGAAATCCATCGGAACCGGCACGTCCACCGAGAGCACGATCTGGTTCTTCCGGCACAGGATCGAGAGCTCGCGCATGAACTGCGCATAATCGTACCCTGCCTCCTGCGCGATCGCCTCGAGGTCAATGTTGATCCCGTCAAAGCCGAGCTCCAGCGCCTGATTCACAAGATAATTCTGCAAGGTCTGCCGCGCCTGCCGCGAGGCGAGCACCGCCGTCGTGCTGACGTCCTCGCTGAAATTGCTGACCAGCGCCCACACCTGCAGTCCCGCTGCATGCGCCCGCTCCACATAAGATGCGTCCGCGAACGACTGGACATTCCCGGCGTTATCGCTCAGGAAATACCAGGTCGGCGAGACCACGTTGACGCCGGTGACGCCCGCGAGATCCTGCTCGAGATTCGCGTTCATCTCCGGATAATCGATCTGGTGCCACACGAGATTCACTCGCCCCTCCTGACGGATCGACGGATATTCCGCATGGTAATATGTCTCTGTCGTGACCGTCTCGACCCCCTTGCCGAGCCGGCTGTTCTTCACGTAGCCGATGTACCCGTCCGGCGTCAGGATCTGCGACCATTTCTGCATCTGCTCCAGAACCGTGACCTGCGTCCCCGCCGTCACCTTCGTGAGGATCGGGCTCTTGATCCCGCCCTGATAGCGCACCGCGCTGCCGTGTTTCATCTCCGCCGACTGCACCTGCGTGCTCCCGAACGTCACAAGCACACGCGGCGGCGCGTCAAAGACCTCGCACTTCAGATCCGAATACTGCTGCATAAAATTCGCCGACAGGAACATGCCCGAGGACGTCGTCTTCAGCACCTCATACCCGGCGTCAAAGCTTTCGCCGTCCACCATATAAGCCGTGCTGTTCGGCGCAAACTCAAAGGTCTGCTCCGCTGTCGTGAACAGGAGCAGCCCGACGGACGCGTCCCAGTGAAACCGCGGATTCAGCTCCCGCTGCACCAGCGCATAGTCCAGGTACACGCTCCCGTCAAGGATCAAGGCGCGCTCCTGCGCCACATGGTCCTGCACGACCACCGCCGCCTCATTCTCCCCGAGCGCGCCGAAGTAATCCTCCGGGCTCATATGTCTGCCGCTTGGCGTATACTTCACAATGCACACCACGAGGATCGCGAGGATGCCTATCCCCGCGATCACCGCCGCGAGCATTTGAAACGATCTGTTGTCCGACTTCATCGCTGTATGTCCCCCTTCACTGCGCTCCCGCCGCGTCTTTTGCGGCGGCACAGCGTCCGTTATCCAAAACATCTTATCATAACATCAGGAAATCCGTCATGATTTTCAATGTTTTTTCATAAAAAAATAAGAAAATGCATTAAGGGAATCCCGGTACGGGCTGCTTTTCCTTTCTCTATGATTCCGGTTCTTTTGTACTGACATGAGATTAGACTGTTTTTCGAGCCCTGCCGCGATCATCGTGCTGCGCAGATTTTCCGTGATATATTATTTCCTGGTTTATAAATTATTTACTTGCGCGAAAAACAGAAATTGATTATAATGCGTAAAAGAAGTCTGAAAGGTATGTCGGATACCGCCTGCGGGAGCGATACAGCGCGCGGATGCCGGACGTCGCGGGACAGAATCGGCTGTGCCTGACCTCCTTTCCTTTTCTGATTTGCGGTCTTTACATCCTTTCTACTTTGTATTATAATCAATAAGAGCATGATAATCAAGTGTTTTTTGATATTTATTTTCAAAATGTATACTCTGCGCGTTTCTGCCGGGGTAAAATGGGACTGCATGGCTGAACTGTAACATTTTATCCACTTTACATATCGGCATAAATGCGTATATAATAGTAGTGACGACAGAGGTTTTATTCTCACCGGGTAAGGAAGTGATTGAATGAAGATTGAAAAAATCAACGACAGGCAAATTCGCTGCACTCTGACAAGAGAAGATCTCGCGAACAGAGAGATCAAGCTGAGCGAGCTCGCATACGGTTCGGATAAAGCAAAGGCGCTTTTCCAGGACATGATGCAGGTTGCCGCGCAGGATTTTGGTTTTGAGGCGGACAATACCCCGCTTGTGATAGAGGCAGTCCCGGTTTCCATGGACGCGCTGATCCTGATCATCACGAAGGTGGACGATCCGGAGGAGCTTGACACCCGATTTTCGCGTTTTTCCCCGGAGGATCTGCAGGGGGAGAATTATTCCTTCTCTGACCTCAGAGAACGGATCGAGGGCGCCGACGGTATCCTGGATCTGATCAAGAAGATCTCCGAGGCGCGCAAGCGCGCGGCACAGCAGGCGCAGAAACCGGCGCAGCAGGCAGAGTCCGCCCAGGTCTCCGTTGAGGACGACGAGGAGGTGCGCCGCCTGACGCGGTTCTATCTGTTCCATTCGCTCGACGACGCGATCCGTGCCGCGGGCGTGGTCGGACCGATCTACAGCGGACCGAATTCCCTGTACAAGAATCCGGAGAACGGCGAATTTTATCTTCTTCTCGAGAAAGCGGAGAGCTCCGCAGAGCAGTTCAACAAGATCTGCAACGTCCTCTCCGAGTACGCGTCGCCCTGCAAGTTCACGCCGGGTATGGAGGCGCACTTCACCGAGCACATGGAAACGATCGTCGCGGAGCACGCGCTGCAGAGCCTGTATGAACTCCGATAGGATTCGCTGCGCGGTGACACGGCAGAGGCTGTCGCATAAAAGAATATCACGCCTATGATAAACGGACTTGCCACAGCTGTGGCAGGTCCTTTTGTTTCCAAAAAAATTTTCCCGGAAAATGAAACTGCCGCGGGACTCAAAAGGGGAATCCCACGGCAGTTCCATATTTATGAGTAGGTTTAGAAATATGGCAATTGATTACGCGTTCGACACAGACCGGTCGACATAGCGCTTGATGTTCGACGCATTCACATACTTGTCGACCACTCCGTCGTGCAGCACGATCAGCGTCGGCGCCTGCATGATGCCGTACTGGCTAACGAGGTCGAGATTCTCCTCCGCATCCACCAGCTCATACGGTTCGTCCTTGAGCATCTCCTTGGCGATCTTGCAGTTCGGACAGGTCTTCGTCGTGAAGAGGAAACGTGTCGCATGGACGTCTGTGCCCTGCGCAGCTGTCGTCTCCGCCTGCGCATTCTCCGCTGCGGGCTGCGCGGATGTCTCCGCTTTCTGCGCGCGCTCTCTCTTCCCGGCAGCCTCGCCCGTTTCTGCCGACACGGTCACATTCGCGCCCGCGCGGTACATCGGCTGATCCTCCACCACCTTACCGTCTCTCTTCAGGCGGGAATTCGGGATATCGTAGAGCTTGCGGTCCGCGTACTCCTGCGTCTTGCCGTCGTTCCAGTTCTGCACCGGACGGTAGTAACCGGTGATCCGGCTGTAGACCTCCGTCGGCTGTCCGCAGATCGGGCAGACCTTCTGCTCGCCGTCAAGATAGCCGTGGTCGCGGCAGATCGAGTAAGTCGGCGACATCGTATAATACGGCAGCTTGTAGTTCTCAGCGATCTTGCGCACAAGGTTCGCCGCCGCCTTCCAATCCGGGAGCCGCTCGCCCAGGAACGCGTGGAACACGGTTCCCGAAGTGTAGAGCGTCTGCAGCTCATCCTGAATGTCAAGCGCATCGAAGATATCCGCCGTGTAGTTCACCGGCAAATGCGAACTGTTCGTATAGTAAGGCGTCTTGTCCTGCGTCGGTCCCGGATTCACCGCTCCGACCTCTCCGCCCGCCGTGATGATCTCCGGCCAGCGCGCCTTGTCGTGTTTCGCCAGACGGTATGTCGTGGACTCCGCCGGCGTCGCCTCGAGGTTGTACAGATCGCCGTACATCTCCTGATACGTCACCAGGCGCTCTCTCATATGGTTCAGCACGTCCTTCGCAAACTGCTGCGTCTCCGGGTGCGTCAGATCCTTGCGCAGCCAGTTGGCGTTCAGACCCGCCTCGTTCATGCCGATCAGCCCGATCGTCGAGAAATGGTTGCCAAACGAGCCAAGGTAGCGTTTCGTGTACGGATAAAGTCCTTCATCCAGCAGTTTCGTGATGACTTCGCGCTTGATCTTCAGGGAACGCGCCGCGATATCCATCATGTGGTCGAGCCTGCGGTAGAAATCCTTCTCATTCGAGGCAAGGTACGCGATGCGCGGGATGTTGATCGTCACCACGCCGACGCTGCCCGTGCTCTCGCCGGAGCCGAAGAAGCCGCCCATCTTTTTGCGCAGCTCGCGCAGATCCAGACGCAGACGGCAGCACATGCTGCGCACGTCGCTCGGCTGCATATCGCTGTTGATATAGTTCGAGAAATACGGCGTCCCGTACTTGGCGGTCATCGTGAAGAGGAGCTTGTTGTTCTCCGTCTCGGACCAGTCAAAATCCCTTGTGATCGAATAGGTAGGAATCGGATACTGGAACCCGCGCCCCTGCGCGTCGCCCTCGATCATCGTCTCGATGAAGGCTTTGTTGATCATATCCATTTCCTTCTTGCAGTCCTTGTAACAGAAATCCATCTCCTTGCCGCCCACGATCGCCGGCAGCTCCGCCAGATCGTTCGGAACGGTCCAGTCGAGCGTAATGTTGGAGAACGGCGCCTGCGTGCCCCAGCGGCTCGGCGTATTCACACCGTAGACAAAGGACTCAATGCACTTCTTGACCTCTGGATAGCTGAGGTTGTCCACCTTGACAAACGGCGCAAGGTAGGTATCAAACGACGAGAACGCCTGCGCGCCCGCCCACTCATTCTGCATGATGCCGAGGAAATTCACCATCTGATTGCACAGCACGGAAAGATGCTTTGCCGGAGCCGAGGTGATCTTCCCCTTGATCCCCCCTAAGCCCTCCTGGATCAGCTGCTTGAGCGACCAGCCCGCGCAGTACCCGGTCAGCATCGAAAGGTCGTGGATATGGATATCCGCGTTGCGGTGCGCGTCCGCGATCTCCTGATCGTAGATCTCAGACAGCCAGTAGTTCGCCGTCACCGCGCCGGAATTGCTCAGGATCAGACCGCCCACCGAGTAGGTGACCGTCGAATTCTCCTTCACACGCCAGTCTTCCACCTTCACGTAGCTGTTCACGATCTCCTTGTAGTCGAGGATCGTGGACTTCATATTGCGGATCTTCTCCCGCTGCTTGCGATAAAGAATATACGCCTTCGCAACCTCCGCGTACCCTGCCTGGATCAGCACCTGCTCGGCGCTGTCCTGTACGCTCTCGACGTCGATCAGACCGTCCTTGATCTTCTTCTGAAAATCAGCCGTCACGCGCAGCGCAAGCAGATCGATCATGTCATTGTTGTACTCCATCTGCTGCGCGTCAAATGCCTTCGCGATCGCCCCACTGATCTTCGACAGGTCAAACTCGGCAATCTCTCCGTCTCTCTTTACTACTTTGAACACTTCAAACCCCTCCCTGAAACACAGAAAAACATGTATCATTTGTACCGTGATTTTTATTATAGCACTGCATATAAGGGAAGTCAACGGAAAAAACACTACATATATGTGTCAATTTTGTTACATAACACAAAATATAGTGCGAAATTTGACAAAAAATAATATGGAGTTTGGCAGGAAATAATGCGGAGTTTGGCAGAAAATAAGGTGGAGTTTGGCAGACAGGAAAAGGCGGCACGACCGAAGTCACGCCGCCCTTTGAAATTATCGTTTGATTGTATTTGAAAATGCTGCTGGTATGATTTACTGATCTCCAGGTCCCCATGTTTTTGTTCCAATATCAAAGCGAGCTCCGCAATATACGCAGGTATCTACATGACCACAATTGTCACCCGTGCAGCCATAATGTGCACATCTTCGTCCAAGCTTATGACCCGTTGTCGGAATCTCGCTGGTTGAAAGCACCTCGTTGCAAACGGTGCAGTAGGTTTCTTCAGTTCCTGTCACCCCGCAGGTAGGTGTCTTGGTAACTCTTGTCGCATGGATATGACCTAAACGCGCCACTGTTCTGGTCTTCATCTCTCCGCAAACCTTACAGGTCGCTGTTTCCAGACCCTCTTCTTCACAGGTCGCCGCCTTCGTCGTTGTCCAACCGTCATAGCTGTGACAACCTGTCGCCGGAATCTCCACGGTGGTCGAGGTGCCGCAACCATATGCACAATAAACGGTCTTTTCTCCTGCTGTATTACAGGTTGCCTCTCTGACCATTAACTCTTTACCGTGGAAATCGTGTCCCTGTTTCCCTGTGTTCGATCTCACATGTCCGCAGACGTTACATGTCTCATCTACGCACGGGAAAGGACTGCTATATACATGGCTGCCGTAACCGGTCGACTTCGTGTATCTCACTCCGCATCTCGTGCACTCTTCCGTGACCTTGCCCGCTTTCAGACAGGTTCCCGTCTCTGTCAGTGCCTCTACCGTCTGGAGATCATGACCCAACGGATCAATAATCTTCTGGCTGCCCTTTGTCTCACCGCAAATGGTGCAGCGCTGGATCTTATAACCTACCGTCTTGCAGCCCGGCTCTACGGTAACCACCCAGTCATACACATGCTCACACGCCTTCGGCTCTTCCGGCGCCGGTGCGGGCGCCGGGGTCTTTTCAACCTTCGGAGCTACCGGCTCTGTGACGGTCGTCTGCGGCTCACTTTCCGATTCCTCAACCTTCGGAGCTGCCGACTCTGTAACGGTCGGCTGCGGCTCTTCCGCCTTCGGAGCTGTCGGCTCTGTAACAGTCGGCTGCGACTCCGTCTTCGGAGCCTCGGAAACGACCTTTGTCTCTACCTTCGGAGCAGTCGGCTGCGGAGCTGCTACCTGCGTAGCCACCGTCTGAGGCGCAGTCGGCTGCGGTGCAACTGCCTGCGGAGCCACCGTTTGAGGCTCGGTCGGCTGCGGTGCAACTGCCTGCGGAGCTGCTGCTGCAGACTCAACACTGGAAACGACCGGCTCTGCTGCCGGAACAGCCGCCGTCGGAGCGGGTGCTGCCGGAGCTACCGCGATCGGAGCCACTGCCGGAGCAGCTGTTTCTACTGCCTGCGGAGCTGCCGTCGTCTCTGCATTTGCAGACGCGCTGACGGTATCTGCCGCCGCTGCCTTCGCAGCTTTCTTCTTTGCCTTCTTTGTCGCTTTATTTGTCTTGTTGGTTTTCTTTGTGGATTTCTTCTTATTCTTCTTGGACTTCTTCGTCTTCTTGCTCGCGGTGGTCTTCGCGGCAACCGGAAGTACCGTGACCTCTGCCGACATACTGAATGTCAGCATTGCAATGATAAGTAAGCACAGGATTCTACTCTTTCTCTTCATTACAGATTCCTCCCTTCGGTTTTCAAACCTTCCTTGATTGTTTTGAATGTGCAATCACTGCAAAAGCAGAAAACACAGGAGATAAAAAAGACCGTCAAAATCACAGCTATGTGATAACGGTCGTCAAAACCCTCGTGTATCACATCGGCAACCGGCTGTCATAGCTTAGTCATCCTAAACCTTAGACCCTTGGCTTTGCGTCCCTGCCTTTCGACAGGTTTGCCTTTTACAATGATTACATGATTACTAGGTATCTGCATTATAGCTCCTATAGAGCCGAATGTCAATAGGTTCTCTCATATTTTCGCAAATAACTTTGCAAATAAATCCTGCGGGACATAAGCGCGCACAAAAATCCCGTCCGAACGGTACTCTTCCTCCAGCAGCTCGCCCTTTGTGCGGATCGTCTGGATCGCTCCGGCGCGGTCGTACGGATAGAGCCGCTCAAGATAGATTTTCTGCGCGCGCAAAAGCTCGCTGACCGCGGCTTTCAGCTCCTCCATTCCCTCGCCGGTGTGCGCGGAACCCAGAATACACTTCTCCGCGCGGAAATCCCGGAAATTCTGCCGTCCGTCAAGCAGATCCTGCTTGTTGAACACGGTGATCACCGGCTTGTCACCGGCGCCGAGTTCAGCGAGCGTCTCGTAGACCACCTGCATCTGCGCCTCCATCTGCGTACTCGAGGAGTCCACCACATGGATCAGAAGATCGGCGCAGCAGACTTCTTCCAGCGTGCTCTTGAATGCCTCCACCAGATGGTGCGGCAGCTTTCGGATAAAGCCGACCGTATCGGTCAGCAGGATCTCCTGTCTGCCGGAAAGCTGCACCACGCGCGTCGTCACATCCAGCGTTGCGAACAGTTTCGCGTCCTCCAGAACGTCCGCTCCGGTCAGCGTCCGAAAGATCGCCGATTTGCCGACCGAAGTATAACCAACGAGCGCCACGATTCTCTGCTGTGTCTTTCTGCGCTGCGCCCGGATCAGCTCGCGGTGGCGCACGACCTCCTCAAGCTCTCGTTTCAGGTGTCCGATCCTTGCGCGGATCACGCGGCGGTCCGTCTCCAGCTTTTTCTCGCCCGGACCTCTCGTGCCAATGCCTCCGCCGAGGCGTGAAAGCGAGCGCCCCAGCCCGGCAAGCCGCGCCGCCCGGTAGCGCAGCTGCGCGAGCTCCACCTGCAGCTTGCCCTCGCGTGATATCGCATGGCGCGCAAAAATATCGAGGATCAAAAGCGTCCGATCCATCACTTTGCAGTCCAGCTCCTGCTGAAGGTTGTTCAGCTGCGCGGGGCTGAGCTCGTCGTCGCAGATGATCCCCGTCGCATCCGCCTCAAGGAGAAATGCGCGCACTTCGTCGATCTTCCCTTTTCCAATGTAGGTCCCAGGATGAATTTTCTCGCGCCGCTGTATCACGCTCCCGACCACTTCCGCGCCCGCCGTCTGCGCCAGGTCCCCCAGTTCGCGCACCGACTCTTCCGTGTCGTCCCCGGTCTGCTCCTGCACGCCGACCAGAATCACCCGCTCCATGATTTCCCGCATGTTTTGCGTCTCTTGCATGTCCGCCCACCTCTCAGCGCGTCGACAGGAACATCCACTCCCGCGCGCCCGCCAGCATCACTCGCTCCATGATTTCCCGCATGTTTTGCGCCTCCCGCATGTCCGCCCGCCTCTCAGCGCGTCGACAGGAACATCCACTCCCGCGCGCCCGCCTCGTCCGACGGGTACCGCTGCATATACTCCTGTGCCTTGGACTTCGCCGTCGCAAAATCCCGTTTCTTCTCATAGACAACGATCTCGTTGAAATACAGCTCCTGCTTGTCGCCGCCCGCAAGCGCAAGCCCGTCCGCAATGTAGGAAAGCGCCATATCATACTCCCCGCTCGCGAGCGCGCACAGCGCCAGCCCGTTGTAGGACGCGGTATTCTCTCCCAGCTTTTCCTGAAGTTTCCGGTACATGCCCTGCGCGTGCACATAATCCCCGAGCGCCAGATATACCCGTCCCATCAGGTGAAGCGCCGGTTCGTATTCCTCTTCCACCGGACCCGCAAGCTGCGCCTGCGCCTCCTCATAATTCTCCAGATAATAATAGATCCTTCCGCGGTTGTAATAGTGCTCCGTGTCCTCGCCCTGAATCGCAAGCGCGCTCTGCAAATACTGGCTGCCAAGCCCGGACAGGTTCAGCTTTCGGTAACACTCATAAATGTCCAGATACAGGTCGTAGCTGTCCGGGCGCAGGGCGACCGCGGCGTCAAAATCCGCCCCCGCCTCCTCCTGCATCTCCTCGTGCAGTCGGCTTGCCCCGCGCAGAAAATACGCGTCCGCCTCCTCATGCTCCGCCAGGATCTGGTCGCAGGTGGCCGCCGTCTCATCGTAATCCCCGTTCCGATACTGCGCAGTCGCCAGGTACAGCTCAACGTCCAGCACATTGTTTTCCATCTTGTCGTCCGCGCTGGCGAGCGCCGCCTCAAACGCCTCCCCTGCCTCCTCGTACTGCGCAAGCTCCATGCACGCAATGCCGAGTCCCCGGTACGCCAGCATCTGCTGCTCGCCGTCATTCGCCGCCTCCGCGAAGAGCTGCTGCGCCTGTTCGTACTCGCCGTTCTCCAGCGCCTCCTGCGCCGCGAGCGTCTTCGCCCCCGTCGCTCCGCCCATCGCGCAGCCGCCGACAGAAAAAACAGTCGCCAGCATCACGAGCCCCGCTGTGATTCTATATCCGATCCTTCTCATAAGATTTCCCATCCTCAATGATTCTGATTCAGGCAAGCCAATTCGCATCGTCCGATCCCTGCAATCAATTCGCACCGTCTCGTCCTTGTCCGCTGATTTGTACCAGCCATTTCTTGCCGTCCGATTCCCGCCAATCCATTCGCGCCGTCTCGTCCTTGTCCGCCGATTTGCGTCAACTGGTTTCGCGCCGACCGCCCTTTGCAAAGCTTGTCTCTTTCGTGGATATCATAGCATAAAAACGGCAAATAGTAAATCCTTGGAAAATGGTTCTGTCTTTTCCATGTATTCTATGGTAGAATTATTTTCATACAGATTTTCACGGAGGCTTTTGCTATGAAATACGATCGCATTCTGTCAGTGCTTATCCTCGCCGGGACGCTGCTGTCCGGCAGTCTGTGCGCATCTGCCACAGAGCTGTACGACGCTGATATTCAAATCATAGGCATCGAGGAAGTGGTGCAGGAACCGCAGACCGAGAAAAACATTGAATCGGAATCGTCCGTCGAATCAGAATTGCAGGTCGTAATGTTCACGGAATCGGAACCGGAAACGTCTACCAAGTCGGAACTACAGACGGAAACGTCCGCTGAGTCGAACTCGCAGACGAAAACACCCACAGGGTCGGAGCCACAGTCCGAAACACCCGCCGAGTCAGACTCACAGACGGAAACACCCGCCGGGTCAGAGTCTCAGTCCGAAACACCCGCCGGGTCAGAACCACAGTCCGAAACGCCGACCGCACTCGCGGAGGCTACGCAGGGACTCTGCAAGATCGCAAGCGCCTGTGATTCGGATTATGTGCTCGACGTCCGGCACTGCACCGTTCGGGACGAAGACAGCAGAACCGTGCAGCTCTACCATTCCCTAAATGTCAACCAGCAAAAATTCTACCTCGAGGCGCTGCCGGGCGGAGCTTTCCGCATCAGCGTCCTGCATACGGGCGATGTGCTCACCGCCCTGCCGGACGACGCGGACGTCGCCATGACGGCAATGGAACTCCCGGAAGGCTCCCGCTACGCCGAGACACAGACCTGGCGTTTTGAACAGGCGCGCGACAATTTCTTCTATATCAGGACGCAGTCCGGGCAATACCTGACGCTCGGCGCGTTCCACCCTTACGCGGGAGCTCCCGTCATTCTCAGCGAGCTTACCGGCGGCATCAACCAGATGTGGCAGCTTTCCAGCACCTGGATCAGCCCCGAGGACTGCGCCGACACCGATCTTGTCGACCCCTACGGCGAGGACGGTCCATACAATGACCTGCGCATCACGCTCCTGTTCGGCACGCGCACCGAGACGATCACCGCAGACGACCTGTCCGCGCAGACTCGGGAATCAGACGATCACGAGCTCATATTTGACGCCGACGCATATCTTGATTCTTTCATCGAGCGACTCGCTGCAACCTACGATACACAGGGGCAGCCAAAACGATTTCGCACCAGTTACGGAAATGAAATCACTCTGCGCGAGGGAGATTTCGGCTGGAAACTCGACCAAGCCGCGACCAAAGCCCTGCTGCTGCGCTGTCTCGAGACCGATCAGGCACGTTTCCTGAGACCGATATGGGCGCACGAAGGCATCTCCTTTGACGACAACGGTATCGGCGACAGCTACATCGAGGTCGATCTCGAAAACCAGAAGGTTTTCTTCTACAAGGACGGAAAGAAACTGCTTGAAACAGACTGTGTCTCAGGCACCGCCGGCGATCCCGAGCGTGAGACCCCCGGCGGCGTTTACAACGTTTATTATATGAATTCCCCGGACACGCTCGACGGTCCGGGCTACAGCGAGGAAGTGACCTACTGGATGCCATTCTACGGCGGCTACGGTCTGCATGACGCGACCTGGCGCACCGAGTTCGGCGAAGACATCTACAAGACAAACGGCTCCCACGGCTGCATCAATCTGCCGCTCTCCGCCGCCGGGCGCATCTACAAAGCCATTGAGGTCGGCTATCCCGTGGTGTTATACAGATAAATATCGAAACATCTATAAAAATGCTGCATTTCATAAATCTTAAGAATTCTTTTGTTGCAAAAAGAGATTTGATGTGATATTCTGTGGAAAACAAACGATAAATCAAATCTCAGGGAATTTTCTGCGAACTTCTTCGTCATTTTCCTGTTTGAAAATTGAACCATATGTGCTAGAATAAAGGAGGAGTAAATGAACAAAAAGCAGAATCATACGACGAGCACACCTGTCGTACCGCTGAAGGATCTGAACCTTTCGGCGCGTTTCCTTTTTGACGAGGTGATGGAGGATCCGCAGACACAGCAGGATGTCCTGAGCATCATCCTCGGCAGGGAGATTCCCCTCGTGAAGTACGGCGCCACGGAGAAGGAGCTCCGCCTGACACCGCTGGCACGGTCGATTCGAATGGACCTGTTCTCGATCGACGAGGAGCAGGTCGTCTACAACACGGAGATGCAGGACAAAAAGAGGGTCGATCTGGCGAAGAGGAGCCGGTATTATCAGGCGCTGATGGACACCTCGCTCCTGGAGCCGGGCATAACGGATTACAACGATCTGAACCAGACGTACTTGATTATAATCATGACGTTCGACTTCTTTGGTTTTAACAAGTACCGCTATACTTTTGTCCCGAAGTGCAGGGAGATTGGGGATTACGAGTTAGAGGACGGAGCGGTTCGGATCTTTCTGAACACGAAAGGGACAAATGATGCCGAGGTGCCGAAGGAATTAGTTGACTTTCTGCATTATGTGGAGAACACGACCGACGCGCAGGCTGCGGGGACAGACAGCGAGCGGATTCACCGCATTCATGAGCGGGTGAGAAGGGTGCGTTTCAGTGAGGAGGTTGGCGTGAAGTATTTGCGGATATTGGAAGAAAAGAATGAAGAAAGGGAAGAAGGCAGAGAAGAGGCGCTCCGCGAGAGCGCCAAGCGCATGCTGCGGAAAGGATGCCTGAGCCACGCAGAGATCGCGGAATATACCGGGCTGACGGAGACGGAAGTCAGGGAGCTGGAAAAGGAGATCCTGCTTAACACATAAGAAATGGTCTTTCAGGCAAAAAATGAGGCGCTGCTCCATAGACGAACCCTCGTCTGTTTTGCAGCGCCCTTTTTTCTGTAAAGCTATCTTTTACTTTGTCACTGCCACCGCACAGGTCGCTTTCTTGCCGCCCGACTGGATCGTGATTTTCGCTTTGCCCGGTTTTTTCGCCGTGACAACGCCCTTTGCGTTCACCGTTGCGACCTTCGTATTTGAGGACTTATAATTTAACTTGTCCTGGCTCGTCACCGGGGTGATTACCGGTTTCAGATCCGCCTTCTCCTTCGCCTTCAGCGTCAGTTTTTTCTCCGCCTTGACCTTCGTCGTCTTGACCGCTGCGCTCTGCACGGTTACTTTGACTGTCTTCGTCGCGCCGCTCGCCAGCGTGATCGTCAGTTTTACTTTTTTCTTGCCCGTCTCCTTCAACGCCTTCAGCCTGAATGTGCCGTTCGGCTTGACATTGCTGACCTTAAGCGTTTTCTTGTCGCTGGAATTTACCGAGACAAGCGAATCGCCCGCAGCCATCTCTTCCACTTTGAATTTTGTCGTGGTTTGTCCTTTCTTCATCGTCAGCTTGTTCGCCGTAAGTTTCAGCACCGGCGCAAGCTGACTTCCGGACAGCGTCTGGCTCTCCGACGCTCCGCATGAAGAGCAAGTTCTGGTCTGCGTGGCGGGCGACATCACCGTAGCCGGAGCCACCGTGATCCAGTCTCCCCACGTATGGACGTGCGGAGCCGGAGTATTCGAATCCGTCCCCGAACCAGAAGAAGGTGTCCCCGGACCAGAGGAAGGAGTCTCCTGGGTGGACGGGAGCGTCCCCGGATCTACTGTTCCGCCTACCAGACATAACGTGCAATTTTTCAAGGATTCTAACGCATACTCACTTATAATATAATAATACGACCGATTTGCCTCCAAATCGTATGTCAGTAGGAAGTTTGAGAAAATTTTCTCTTTTCCCGCTTTTACCACCACAGAATGTAGATCAGCGTGAGGCACAGCCCAATGCCGAACATCAAAAGCGCGAACGACAGGCTGCGCCCGATGATCGTGTTGTTCTCCTTCAGCGCCGTGTTCCGCACCGCGAGGACATGCACATAGTCCTTGTGCGACGGTCGGCGTCGGCGCCAGGTACAGTTTGCGATGCCCTGGAAGAAATTCATCACATGCCCCAGCGCCGCTGTGACAATGTTGCCCTCCGGGCGCTCGTGCGGCAGCGGGCTGTCACGGTAGACCGTTTTGCGCAGCGCCACGACGATCAGGTCGACCAGACTGTCGAGCGTCCTGCAGAATACGCCGCTTACCGGCAGCACAAAGCGCAGCAGCGTCTCCAAAAGCCGGTCGAGAAAGCTGCAGACCGTTCCGAACACTGTAGGCAGAAACTCCAAAAGCAGCGGGCGGTAGATCAGATTCTCAAGATCCAGCCAGGAAGGCCAGAGATCGGCATAGACCGTCTTTTCGCCCACATTCACCGCCCTCGCGGCGACCTCTTTCACCGATCCTTTCCCAGCGACTCTGCCCTTCACAACCTTCGCTCTTTCCTCCTGCCGCATCAGTACCCCGCGGATCACGAACAGGTAGACAAGCGCGCCGATCGCGATCGAGATCATGGCGCCGGACAAGTTCTTCAGGCTGAAATAATCCACCACATGCCCGAACTCTTCCAGCTGCATCAGCCCCTGCCCCAGCTCTGCCGCGCGGTCCATGATCCCGTGCGGGAACAGCCCCCAGACCAGCAGCACCGCCGCGCTGCCCGCCAGCGCGAATGTGCTCGCGCCGTTCATGTAGTTCTTCTGCGCGTCGTATTTTCTCTGGCGCTCGGCGCTCTCATTGCGCTCCACAAAGATCGCCGCAAAAAGTTTCGTCATATAGGCGACCGTCAGACCGCCGCTGAACAGGAAAATATATTCGACCGCGCGCATGATCCAGCCGCCGCCGTACTCCACGATGCTCTCGTGCAGCAGCGTTTTGCTGATGTAGCCGCCGAAGAGCGGGATCCCGCCGATGGCGAGCGCGCCGACCAGGAAGATCGCCTTCAGCAGCGGCTTTTTCCTGCCGTAGCCGCGGATCTCGTTTAAGTCCAGCGCATGCGTGTTCATGAAGATCACGCCCGCCGCCATAAAGAGCACGAGCTTGATCATCGAGTGGTTCACCATGTGCAGCAGCGTTCCGTGCACCGCGAGCGCATTCTCCTCGCCGAGCAGACACTGCATCCCGACGCCGACCAGAATGAACCCGATCTGTGACATCGAGGAACAGGCGAGCGTGCGTTTCAGGTCGATCGAGAAGACCGCGAGCAGCGCGCCGCCGAACATCGTGAGCACGCCGATCGCGAGGATCAGATTTCCCCAAGTCTTATCGTGCAGAAACAGTCCGCTCGTCGTGACAAGCACGCCGAAGACGCCGGTCTTCGTCAGGATACCGGACAGCAGCGCGGACGCCGGAGCCGGAGCCACCGGATGCGCCTTCGGGAGCCAGATGTGCAGCGGGAACGCACCCGCTTTCGCGCCGAAACCAAAGAGCATGCACCCGCCCGCCGCATATAAGAGGGCACGGCGACTCCCAAGCGTCGTCGCGATCGCAGCGCCACTGGCACCCGCCCCTGCAGCGCCCGATACCAAACCTCCTGCTGCCACATTCGCGATTGCATTTCCGCTTTCCGGAGACATTCCCAGGTATTCCCGCGCCGCCGGAAGAAGTTTTGCCATCTCCAATGTCCCGAGCTCATGGTACACCAGAAACAGCCCCATCAGCATCACAAGCCCGCCGATCACCGCGACCGCAAGGTACGTGAGCGCCGCCCTCAGCGACGGGGCGTTCTCCTCCTGCGCCACCCAGACGTAGGAGGTAAACGACATGATCTCAAAGAAAATAAAGGTCGTGTACAGATCCGCCGACAGGAACACGCCCATCGTCGCCCCGAAGGTCAGCAGCAGGAACAGGTAGAAACGGTTCCGGTTGTGATGGTGCGCGAAATACTGCCGCGACAAAATCGTCGTCATCATCCACATCAGGCAGGCCACCGAGCCGTAGATCAGGCGGAAGCCGTCGAGCGTGAACGAGAGCCCGAAGCCGCAGACCCCCGGAATCCGGCACGCAGCCATCGCGCCCTCTCCCGCCGCGGACGCATAGCACAGGAGCAGAACCGCCATGACGAGGAACTCGCTGATTACGATGAAATTCGCCGTGTAATCCCTGCAAGCATTGCCATCCAATTTGCCTCTCAATATTCTCCTGAAGTTTCCGGCAAACCCATTTCCGCGATTCTTCTTATCCGAAACATTCCCTTTCGAATCATCTCGTCGCTTTTTCTCCGCGCGGGATACCTGTTCACCCGAACCATTCTCCCCCGAGGGCTGCAAAGCCCCGTTGATGCGGGAAGTTCCAGACCAACCGCTTATGATCCGCAGCAAAGCCTCTCCGTACCGCCCCGCGAGCCACGCGAGAAATCCGCCGAGAAACGGATAGAACACGAGAAATGCGAGAATGAAATTGTTTTTCATATCCGTCCCTCCTTCCTACGGCAGCTGCGCCGCGATCGTCTCCAGCCCCCGAACGAGCGGTCCCGAGTGCAGACCGATCACCGCGATCGCAACCACGAAGATCGCGAACGGCAGCAGCATCTTCCAGCCGGGATCCTTCACGTCCCGGATCGTGTCATAGTCGAAATCCTTCCGCGGGAAAAACGCCCGCACGACGATCGTGAGCATATAGATCGCCGTCAGCAGCGCCGAGATCATCAGCGCCGCCACGCCTGCATACGCCAGCGGATCCCCACTGTCCACCGCCGCGCGCACGAGCTGCCATTTGCTGACAAAACCGCACAGCCCCGGGACGCCCATCAGCGCCAGCCCCGCCACCGTGAAAGCGGCGAACACCTTCGGCATCTTCCGCCCGAAACCGTCCAGCTGGTGCACGTACTCCCGCCCCGTCTTGCAGATCACGGCGCCCGCACACAGGAACGAGCAGATCTTCATGACCGCGTGCGCCACCATATGGCAGAGCGCGCCGACCAGCCCGAGCGGCGTCATGATCGCCGCGCCGAACAGGATGTACGACAGATTGCTGACCGTCGACCACGCCAAGCGCCGCTTGATGTGCGTCTCCTTGACCGCGCGGCTGCAGCCGTACACGATCGTGAAGATCGCGAGCGCCATCACCACATGCTGCGCCCAGGTCCCGCGCAGGAAATCCGGTCCGAAACTGTAATACGTGACGCGCATGACCGCGAACGCGCCCGCCTTGACGACCGCCACCGCGTGCAGCAGCGCGGTCACGGGAGTCGGCGCGACGCCCGCCTGCGGCAGCCACGACGAGAACGGCCACATCGCCGCCTTGACCGAAAAGCCCATAAAGCACAGCACATAGATCAAAAGAAGAATATTTGTCCTGTCCCCCACCGCGGCGAGGTCAAGCACACCGCCCGGTGTGAAGTTCGGCGTCGTCCCGTAGATCAGGATAAAGATCACGCCGATAAACGCGAACGCCGCTCCGCCCAGCGAATAGTACAGATACGTCCGGCTCGCCAGCACCGCCTCCCGCGTCAGCGTGTGCATGATCAGCGGCAGCGTCACGAGCGTCAGCATCTCATAGAAACAGTACATCGTCACGACGTCCTCCGCCAGCGCGATCCCCAGCGTGACCCCAAACGTGATCACATAAAACATGAAGAAAATTTTCTCATGTTTCTCATGCTCCATATATTCAAACGCGTACAGGACGCACAGCGGCCACAGCACCGACACGATCGCCGCGAACACCGTGCCCATCCCGTCCAGGTGAAAGCTCAGCGTCAGATTGCTCGTGAACCGGAACAGGACAAAGTTCCCCTGCGGCTGTTGAAACAGCATCGCAAGCGCCAGCGCGGAATTTACGAGCACCAGCCCTTCCGTGTAGACCATCATCTGTGTCCGGTTCCTGAACGGCAGCAGGGGGATCAGCGCCCCGCCGAGGATCGGGAGCAAAATTACGACTGCCAGAATTGCCTCGTTCATCTTCTCCCTCCTCTACAGCACCGATCCGGCGATCTTTCCCGCAAACCCGATCAGCGGGTTCGGGAAAAGCCCGAGCAGCACCGCAAGCGCCGCCAGGATCACGAGCGGGATCAGCATCTCGGGCACCGGCTCGAGGCTGGGCGCTTTCGCATCGCTCTCCACTGCCCCGCCCTTTGTGACTTTTCCTGCTTTTGCAGTTTCGGCAGCGTCCTGCCCTGCCGCTCTGCCGGCATCGACTTGCGTGGCACTGTTATCCTCTTGTCCACTTTGCCTGACTGATACTTCTTCAGCCGCATCAGTCCTGTGTTTCTCCTCTATTCCTAAATGCTTTACGATCCCTCCCGGGAAGAATCCGCTCGTCGTGATCGGCAGCAGATAGCCAGCGGTCAGCAGCGCGCTCACGAGCAGCACCGCCGGACCGACGATCCCGAACACACCGACGCCGGCCTCCAGCGCGCCCTGCGCCAGATACCATTTGCTGACAAATCCGCTCGTCGGCGGGATCCCGATCAGCGCCAGCGACGCGAAAGTGTAGCACCAGAGCGTCTTCGGCATCTGCTTGCCGATCCCGCGGAACTGCTCCACCCGCGTCTCGCCGCACTGGAAGATAAAGATACCCGCCGTCAAAAACAGCGCGCACTTGATCACCATGTGGAACACGACGTGCAGCAGCGCGCCGGTCATGCCGACCGGGGACAGCACGGAAAGTCCGAACAGAATATACGACACCTGGCTGACCGTCGAGTACGCCAGCCGTTTCTTGAACACCGGCTCGCGAAACGCCATCATCGAGCCCATGAACACCGTCAACAGCGTGAGCGTCATCCACGCGGTCTGCACCCAGGTCCCACGCAGGAAATCCGGTCCGACCACATAGAACACCACGCGAATGATCGCCAGGACGCCCGCCTTCGCGATGACGCCAGAGAGCACCGCGGACGCCGGGGACGGAGCCACCGGATGCGCCGCCGGGAGCCACGCGTGCAGCGGCAGCATACCTGCCTTCGCGCCAAAGCCGACCAGCATGCCGAACACCGCGATCAGCAGGATCCATGTATTCCCCTGCGCGAGCTCCAGATTCAGCGTGCCGCCCGCCGTGAAGGTCAGCGTATCGCAGTACTTGTACAGGAAGAAGATTCCAAACAGCCCGAGATACGCGCCGCACATCGAGTAAAACAAATATTTCAGCGCCGCCATAATCGCCTCGCGGGAACCGTTGTGCAGCACCAGAGGCATCGAGGTCAGCGTCATGATCTCATAGAACAGGTACATCGTCACGAGGTTGCCCGCAAACGACAGCGCCATCAGCACGCCGTACACGATCAGGTAGAATCCGTAGAAACGCTGCTCCTTCCCCTCGTGTTTCATGTAGACAAAAGAGTAGAACGCCACGACCAGCCAAATAACGCTGATGACGACCGCAAACAGGCGGCTGATGTCGTCCACATGGAAATACACGGGAATCCCCTTCAGCAGCTCAAACAGCGTCACGCTGTGTTCGCCGGTAAATGCCGCCGCCAGCGCAAGCACAGCGGATACCGCAAGCACCGCAGCCACAAACCTGTGCAGACTCTGCAGCTGCGCCTCGTCCGGCTCCTTGTCCGGCTGTTCCCTTTCATTTTTTCTCTTCTCAAACGCCAGTGATACCAGCAGGATCACCCCTGCGAGCACCGGCAAAAATACCGGAAGTAAAATCCATGCGTCCATGACTTTCTCCTCCATCAAAATATTTTATCATGCAAAAAGATTTAACCCTTCCCTCAGCAGCCGCACGACCGGCTCCGAGCTGAGCCCCAGCGCGAGGTTCAGCGCGATGAAACAGACAAGCGCGACTGACTTCGCCTTCTGATCCGTCACCGTCACGTTCCGGAACCCGCGCCGTTTCACCTCTTCCCGGTCGGCGGGGGTGTAGATGCGGATCACGGTCTTCATGAAGTAGACCGCGTTCAGAATCGTGCTCAGCGCCAGCGCAATCAGCGCAGGGAGCATCTTGTAGTACGCGCTGTCCACCGCCGCCTGCGCGAACAAAAGTTTCGAGATGAACCCGGAAAACATCGGGAAACCGACCATCGAGAGCGAGCCGACCGTGAACGCCACGCCGGCGAGCTTATTGCGGTATCCCGCCCCGGTCAGGTCAAAGAAACTCGTGCTGTCGCCCGACGCGTCCGTGAGTCCGGACGCCGCGACAAAGAGCAGCGATTTCGTCGCCGCGTGCGAGAGAATATGGTACAGGCTCGCGATCACGCCCGCCGTCGTCCCAATGCCGAATCCCATGTAGATGTAGCCGATCTGCGCCACCGAGGAGTAGGCGATCATCCGGCGGACGTTGCCCTCCTTGATCGCGCTGACCGACCCCATGATCATGCCGACCACGCCGAACGCGAACAGCACGTTGACGATCTTGCTGTCGCGCACGATGTCAAATCCGATCACGCGGTAAAAGATCTTGACCAGCAGAAAAATATATCCCTTCGAGACCAGCGACGACAGGATCGCCGCGGACGAGAGCGTCGAGTAGCCGTAAGCGTCCGGGAGCCAGGCGTGGAACGGGTACAGCGCGCTCTTGATCGCGATGCCGACCGACATCAGGCTGACCGTGACGAGCAGCGGAATGTGGTAGTCGCCCGTAGCGTGCAGGATCTGCACCTGCTCCTTAATATTGCTCATCAGCAGATGCCCCGTCATGTCATAGAGGAAACAGATGCCGAGCAGCAGGAGACCGGAGCCTAAGAGGCTCATGATCATGTAGCGCGTCGCCGCCTCGAT
The DNA here is from genome assembly GCA_947628045.1 of uncultured Lachnospiraceae bacterium. Classification (GTDB taxonomy): domain Bacteria; phylum Bacillota; class Clostridia; order Lachnospirales; family Lachnospiraceae; genus Choladousia. The sequence continues at coordinate 40,114 of CANQYP010000004.1, forward strand.
CGTGCGCCCGTTCTGCCGGATCATGATCAGCCCACAGGCGGAAATCGTGTTGATCTCCACAAACACATACGCCGTGAACAGGTCGTTCGTGTAGATCAGCGCCAGCAGCGACGAGAGCAGAAGGTTCACCATGACATAATAGAGGTTCTCCTTCCCCTCTTCGATCTCAAGCGCGCGCTCCAGCGAACCGCCTATCATGCTCAGAAACATGACGACGCAGAAAAACAGCGCCATCAGAGCCTCCAGCACGCCGACGCGGATCTCGTTGCCCCAGGGCGCCGGGAAATGTCCCATCAGGTAGACATACGCCTCCCCGCTGCGGATCGTGAAATTCAGCACCGCCGCTGACATCGCCCCGACCGCCGTGATCACCGCGAGGTTGACGCGCCGCGCCGCCTTCCCGCCGATCACCGAGCACAGAGGACCGCTGAACAGCGAGAGCAGGATCGAAAAGAAGGGGAAGTTCTGCACAAACTCCATCACAGACCCTCCTTCTTCAGTCTCGTCGTGATCTCGTCAAGGTCCAGCGTGTGGTACCTGCGGTACAACCGGATCGTCAGCGCCAGCATCAGCGCGGATACGGACACAGACACCACGATGCCCGTCAGCACCAGACCGCTCGGGATCGGGTTGACGTACGCCTCCATGCTCTGCACGCCGTCCACCACGATCGGCGCCTTGCGCCCCTCGATATAGCCCTTCAGCGCCAGAAACAGGTACACCGCCGTATCCATAATATTCAGCCCGATGATCTTGCGGATCAGGTTCTTCTGCAGCAGCAGGTTGGAAAACCCGATCACAAACAGGAGCATCGCGACCGCCTCTTCATAATTGTTCGCCAGATTTGCAAGATTCATAGCTTTCTCCATTCCGCCGAACCAGCCAGGGACATTTCCGGGTGGACACCCCTATAGGTCCTTCCCGGAAACACCCTGTCTGCTCCGGCTGTCATAAACCGTAACATGATTATTTCACAGCTTTTCTTCGGACGGACAGATAGCTGCCCGTTTCGGCTGTCATAAACAATAACCTTAGTACCCGCCTTTCCGGAACATGACAAAAAACGTGTACATCGTCCCGGCGACCACGATCCCGACGCAGATGTTCAGGATCAGGATCAGACCGCTGCTCAGGATCGCGCCCGGCGTCCCCAGCGGGATCACGCTCTCGATGTGGTTGGCGCCCGTGTAGAAGGAATAGCACTTCGACAGCGAGTAGCACGCCAGCGCGCAGAAACTGAGCCGCTTGTAGGTCTTCGCGGTGAAGAACCGCTCCGTCTTCTCAAAGCCGAACGCGTTCAGGTAGAGGATCAGCCCGGCGCCGATGATCGCGCCGCCCGAGAAACCGCCGCCCGGTCCCAAATGCCCGCAGAGGATCACATAGATGCCGAAGATCACGATCGTCGGCACAAGGATTCTTGCCACCGTCTGAAGGATCACGTCGTTCTGCGGCTCGTAGACGCTGTCGTTCTGCTCGTCCTCCAGCTCCTTTTTCTTATTCTTGTCGATGCGCAGCAGGATCAGCACCGTGCACGTCGCGATGAAAAGTACATGCGACTCGCCGAGCGTGTCGAACGCGCGGTAGTCGAGGATCATGCCGGTGACGATGTTCACCGACCCGGTCTCCTGCAGTCCGTCCTCAATGTAG
>CANQYP010000005.1 GCA_947628045.1 uncultured Lachnospiraceae bacterium
CGCGGTGATATGAAATTTCCTCCAGACATCCCTGGCGGTTTTCGCAAAAATTTTCGCAGGATTTTACGCTCCCCCTACTGGCAGAAATCAAAAAGTATGTTATAATTCAGGGAAAGAGTTCCGCTTAAACCAGTATATTATGGAAGAAACTCAGCCAAAATGAAAGGCAGCGGCATAGGCAATGCACGCAGAAGGGATGAAAACAGTATGGCCAGCTGGAATCTGTCGTTCGACTATGCGTCAGTGTTTTTTCTATTATTGATCCTCGTCTGCTACTTCAGCGAGAAGATGGTTCCCCTGCGCAGTCACAGGGCTTTCCTTGTGATGCTCATCAACGACCTCTTATCGGCGACCCTTGAGATCGTCGCGACGTGGATGATACGCAATATAGAAGTCATTGGCTACAATGGCGTTTTTTTCGCGCTCACGCTGTCAAACCTCGCGGTCAACATCACCTGCATCACCTTTACGTTCTACATTCTGCAGCTGGCCCATATCGATATCCTGAAAAGTAAGATTCAGCATTCCCTCTTCATCGGCGCGATCTCGGTCGAAGTCATTGTTCTTGCCATCAACTATTTCTCACACTGGGCGTTCACGCTTGAAGACGGCGTATACCGGGTCTCTTATGCGTCGCTGATCCTGTACGCGATCGATGGCGTCATGTTCCTTGTGTGCCTCGTCACGATCGTTCGTTTCCGGAAGCATTTTCAGTTTCTGCGGGTCGTGCCCCTTCTTTTCACCTTGGTCTTCTGTATCATTATGGCGGCGATCCAGCTGACGGCCTATGTGCCGATGCTGCATCTCATGATCACCGCGCTCTGCCTGATCATGTTCCATTACCAGCAGAACGCCGGGACTGTGACAGACATGGTGACCAAGCAGTTCAACCGCCGTTTCCTGAGAGAATATTTATATGGAAAGTTCTCGGAGGGCAAGCCCTTCGGCGTCGTCTCAGTGGCGATGGATGACTTCAAATTCATCAACAGGACCTATGGCGCGGAGACGGGCGATTCCCTGCTGCTCCAAGTGGGCGAATATCTGAATACGGTCCGATCCTCCGGCATCGTGTTCCGGCTTGGTTCCGACCAATTCTATCTTGTCGTCGACAGACGCGTCAGCCAGCTTTCCTCCGTCGCGGAAGAGATCAGGGAACGTTTCCATCAGCCGTGGCTTACAAGCGTAGGGACTGAGATCATGATGTCCGCGTCCCTCTGCTACATCGAATGTCCAAAGGACGCCGATTCCTACGATTCCATGATCGATACGCTGGATTACTCGACCAGCCTCGCGAAGAAATCCAGAAAGGGCGGCATCACTTACGTCGGCGACCTGGATCTCTCCAAGCTCAGACAGGAGAAGGCGATCGAAACCGCCATCAAACACGCGATGGACCGCGACGAGCTGAAGGTGTACTACCAGCCGATCTTTTCCGTGAAGGATAACGTCTACAATTCCGCGGAGGCGCTCGTGCGTCTGAACGACGATGCGCTCGGCTGGATCTCTCCGGAGGATTTCATTCCGATCGCGGAGAAAAATGGCATGATCGTCGAGATGGGCGAGATGATCCTCACAAAAGTCTGCAGATTCATCCGGGATTTTCATCTCGCGGATACGACCATACAGTACATAGAAGTAAACATCAGTCCCGTACAGCTGCGGCAGCCGGGATTCGCCGAGCGTTTCAAGCGGATCCTTGAGGATTACAACGTCAAGCCGCAGCAGATCAACATCGAGATCACGGAGATGACCACTTTCAATTCCTCCGTGATCGTCCAGAAGAACATTCAGGAGCTGGTCGACTTCGGGATCGTATTCTCCCTCGATGATTATGGCTCGGGAAACGCCAACATCGACTACATCAACCGTATGCCGTTCAAGCTGATCAAGATCGACAAGTACATCATCTGGGATTCCTTCAAGAGCCGGAAGGCTGGGATCACCCTCTCCTACACGATCGGCATGCTGAACGCGCTCGACCTCTGCATCGTGGCGGAGGGCGTCGAGACGGAAGAAATGCGGGAACACCTCGCAAAGGTGGGCTGCCATTATCTGCAGGGCTGGTACTACTCCAGGGCTGTGCCCGAGCAGGAGTTCATTCGTCTGGTGGCAGCGCAATAAATTCGCGTAAGCAACGAGCCGTGCAAAGATGACGGATGACAAAGCGGCTGCTTGCAGACGGCTTTGTCAGGCGGCAGCTTTATAGGGCGACTGCCCGCGGCCGACACATTTGCCATTTGGCGAGGTTATTTCGAGCCTAGCGGCAAAGCGCACCATTGTTGGGAAAGCCAAAAGCTTTTCGAGGTTCGCATGGCTCGTTGCTATTGAAGTGCACTATACACGAACAGAGGAGATCTAATCATATGTGGATCGCAGATAAATGGAAGGACTACGAGGTGTTGGACACGTCAGCGGGCGAAAAGCTTGAGCGCTGGGGCGATTATCTGCTCGTACGCCCGGATCCGCAGGTGATCTGGAATACGCCGAAACGACACCCCGGCTGGAAAAAATGCAGCGCCCACTATCACCGCAGCAAAAAGGGCGGCGGCGAGTGGGAGTTTTTTGACCTGCCCAAGCAGTGGGATATTTCTTACCAAAGTCCGGCGCTCAAGCGGGATCTTCGTTTCCAGCTGAAACCCTTCAGTTTCAAGCACACCGGGCTCTTCCCGGAACAGGCCGTCAACTGGGACTGGTTCTCCGAAAAAATTCAAAATGCGGTCTCGGCTGGGCGTCCGGTCAAAGTGCTGAACCTCTTTGCCTACACAGGCGGCGCGACGCTCGCAGCCGCGGCGGCAGGAGCCTCTGTGACGCATGTGGACGCCTCGAAGGGCATGGTCGGCTGGGCGAAGGAAAACGCCGCCGCATCCGGGCTCTCGGACGCCCCGATCCGCTGGCTCGTGGACGACTGCGTGAAATTCGTGGAACGTGAGATCCGCCGCGGCAACCGCTACGACGGCATTATCATGGATCCGCCCTCCTACGGGCGCGGTCCGAAAGGCGAGATCTGGAAGATCGAGGACGCGATCCATCCCTTCATTCAGCTCTGCGCGAAACTGCTGAGCGACGACCCGCTCTTCTTTCTCGTCAATTCCTACACGACCGGGCTGGCTCCCGCCGTCCTGACTTACCTGATCGCGACCGAGCTGAAACGGTTCGGCGGTCATGTAGATTCCCAGGAGATCGGGCTGCCCGTCACACAAACCGGCTTGATCCTGCCTTGCGGGGCATCGGGACGCTGGGAAAAATAGAATAACAAAAAGAATCCCCGCAGAATACATTTACTTTGATGTTTCTGCGGGAATTTTTATTTCTTATTTGTAATTATTCCTCTGACGCATTCTCCCCAGTCTGCTCCGGCTGGGCAACCGTCCCGACATCACTCGTCGGCGCTGTCTCCCCGGTCTGCTCCGGCTGGGCAACCGTCCCGGCATCACTCGTCGACGCTGCCTCCTTAGTCTGCTCCGGCTGGGCAGCTGTCTCCTCGACCGCCTTTTCGCTGATGCGGGAGACCGGTTCTTTCTTCTCGTCCTCCTCGGAGATTCCCTCGACCTCGTGGAAGATCTGCATGAATTCCTTGCCGGTGATCGTCTCCTTCGCGATCAGGAACTCCGCGATCTTGTCGAGCGCCTTGCGGTGCTCGGTCAGCAGCCGTTTCGCCTCCTCGTAGGAGTCCTTGAGCACTGCCATCACTTCCTGGTCCACGTCCGCCGCCGTCGCGTCGCTGCAGTTCATGATCGGACGGTTGTCGAGGTACTGGTTCGCCTGCACCTCAAGCCCCATCAGCCCGAAACGCTTTGACATGCCGTACTGCGTCACCATCGCGCGGGCGATGCGCGTCGCCTTCTCGATGTCGTTCGCGGCTCCGGTTGTCACCGTGTCGAAGACAAGCTCCTCCGCCGCGCGCCCCGCCACGCACTCGACGAGCATCGCGCGGATCTCTTTCTCGGTGTTCAGGTACTTCTCTTCCTCCGGCACATTCATCACATAGCCGAGCGCGCCCATCGTGCGCGGCACGATCGTGATCTTCTGCACCGGCTCGGAGTCCTTCTGCAGAGCGCTCACCAGCGCGTGTCCTACCTCGTGGTAAGAGACGATCCTGCGTTCTTCCTTGCTCAGAATACGATCCTTCTTCTCCTTGCCGACAAGCACGATCTCCACCGACTCGAACAGATCCTTCTGGGAAACCGCCTTGCGCCCCTGCTTGACCGCGAGGATCGCCGCCTCGTTGATCATGTTCGCGAGGTCCGAACCCACCGCGCCCGAGGTCGCCAGCGCGATCGCCTCGAGATCGACGGTCTCGTCCATGTTGACGTCCTTGGAATGCACCTTCAGGACGTCGATGCGCCCCTTAAGGTCCGGCTTGTCGACGATGACGCGCCGGTCGAAACGTCCCGGACGCAGCAGCGCCTGATCCAGCACCTCCGGGCGGTTCGTCGCCGCCAGCACCAGCAGCCCCTTGGACGTGTCGAACCCGTCCATCTCTGCCAGCAGCTGGTTCAGCGTCTGCTCGCGCTCGTCGTTGCCGCCGCCGTAACGGCTGTCACGACTCTTGCCGATCGCGTCGATCTCATCAATGAAAATGATACACGGCGCGTTCTTCTTCGCCTCCTCGAACAGGTCGCGGACACGGGAGGCGCCGACGCCGACAAACATCTCCACAAAATCCGAACCGGAGAGCGAGAAGAACGGGCACTTCGCCTCGCCGGCGACCGCCTTCGCGAGCAGCGTCTTGCCGGTGCCCGGAGGTCCCACAAGCAGCGCGCCCTTCGGGAGCTTGGCGCCGATCGTCGTGTACTTGCCCGGATTCTCCAGGAAGTCGACGACCTCCTGCAGCGACTCCTTCGCCTCGTCCTGCCCCGCGACGTCCTGAAACGTCACGCCGGTCTCCTTCTGCACATACACCTTCGCGCGGCTCTTGCCGACGCCCATGATCCCGCCGCTGCCGCCGCCCATCCGGCGCATCACGAAACCGAAGATGATCCAGATCATCAGTACAGGGAACACAAACGTCACGAGCATCTCCACGATCATCATCGACGTGGTGTCCGGGATCTCCTCGGTAAACTTCACATCCGCGCGCCGCAGCCGCTCGATCAGGTTCGGGTCGTCCGGGTTCCCCGTATAATAGGTCGTGTTCCCGGTGCCCAGAATATCGGAAAGCGCCTCGATCGTCTTCATCTCGATCTCGATGCGCGAAGACGTGATCGTCACGCGCTCGACTGTCCCCGCGTCAAGCCGATCCAGAAATTCATCGTATGTGATCTCGACCGCCGCCGTGCTGTTTCTCATATTGTTCAGCATCGCCACCGCCAGAATGGCTACCAGCGTCACGATCAGAAAAATCGTGAACGTGGAGCGGTTCTTGTTCGGATCCCCCTGGGGTCCCTGACCCCCTCCTGACGGGCGATTGTTTCTCTGCTGGTTATTGTCCATAGGTTCCTCCTCTTCTGTTGTCTAAGCCAAAATACATTATAAAGAGATGTATTCCATAAATCAATAGCATAAATCTAAAATATTTGCAAAATTTCTAGAAAAAAAGCATAGATTTTCCACGGAGAACGTTGTATAATAGCTTTCGGTTCAGTCATGCCGACGACGGCCTGATCCGTATGGTTCGTCGCACCCTGCGCATGGCTTTTTTATTGTGAAAGCCCGGCCTCCATGCATAGTCGGACGACAAGTTCACTTGTCGGACTGGCTCTGCATGAGAGACGCTGACCCGTATGAGCAAAAAAGCAGCGTGAGCAGAGCGAACGATGTAATTTGCAAATAACGGGTAGGATTGCGGGAGCACATAGTGCGGAGCAATCCGTAGGGCTCTCATACAAATAAGATAATACAGGAGGAAACTATGCCAGTAAAATACGTTTTCGTCACCGGCGGCGTCGTCTCCGGCCTCGGCAAGGGGATCACGGCGGCATCGCTCGGGCGGCTCCTAAAGGCACGGGGCTACAAGGTCACCATGCAGAAATTCGACCCCTACATAAACATCGACCCGGGAACCATGAACCCGATCCAGCACGGCGAGGTCTTCGTCACGGACGACGGCGCGGAGACCGATCTCGACCTCGGTCACTATGAGCGTTTCATCGACGAAAGCCTGAGCAAAAATTCCAACGTCACGACGGGCAAGATCTACTGGTCCGTGCTCCACAAGGAGCGCCGCGGCGACTACGGCGGAGGCACGGTGCAGGTGATCCCGCACATCACAAATGAGATCAAGAGTCGGTTCCACCGGGATTATTCGACCGACGAGACACAGATCGCGATCATCGAGGTCGGCGGCACGGTCGGCGACATTGAGAGCCAGCCGTTCCTGGAGGCGATCCGCCAGTTCCAGCACGACATCGGGCATGAGAACGCGATCCTGATCCACGTCACGCTGATCCCTTATCTGAAGGCGTCCGGAGAGATGAAGACCAAGCCGACCCAGGCGAGCGTCAAGCAGCTGCAGGGAATGGGCATCTGGCCGGACATCATCGTGTGCCGCTCCGAGTTCCCGCTCGGTCAGGGCATCAAGGACAAGATCGCCCTGTTCTGCAACGTTCCAAGCTCACATGTGCTGCAGAACCTGGACGTGGAATATCTGTATGAGGCGCCGCTCGCCATGGAGCGCGAGAACCTCGCGCAGGTGGCGTGCGAATGTCTGCACCTGCCCTGTCCGGAGCCGGATCTGTCCGACTGGCAGGCGATGGTCGACGCCCTGCGCTCCCCGACCTCCGAGGTGGACATCGCGCTCGTCGGAAAATACATTCAGCTCCACGACGCGTACATCAGCGTCGTCGAGGCGCTGAAACACGGCGGGATCGCGAGCCGCGCGGTCGTCAACCTGCACTGGGTCAATTCCGAGGAGGTCACGCGAGAGAATGCCGCCGAGCTGCTCTCCGGCATGGACGGTATCCTGGTGCCCGGCGGTTTCGGCGACCGCGGCATCGAGGGCAAGATCGAGGCGATCCGCTATGCGCGCCTGAACAAGATCCCCTATCTTGGGCTGTGCCTCGGCATGCAGCTCGCGATCGTCGAGTTCGCGCGCAATGTCGCCGGGCTCGGGGACGCGCACAGCATTGAGCTGGATCCGCAGACCCCGCATCCCGTGATCGCGCTCCTGCCCGACCAGAACGGCGTCGAGGACATCGGCGGCACGCTGCGCCTCGGCTCCTACCCGTGCGTGCTCGACGAGACCACGCTCGCGTACCGGCTTTACGGCGAAAAAGAGATCCACGAGCGCCACAGGCACCGCTATGAGGTCAACAATGACTACCGCAAGATCCTCACCGAAAACGGCATGACGCTCTCCGGTATTTCCCCGGACGGGCGCATCGTGGAGATGGTCGAGCTGAAGGACCACCCATTCTTCATCGGGACACAGGCGCACCCGGAGCTCAAATCGCGTCCGAACCGCCCGCACCCGCTGTTCCGCGGATTCGTGGAGGCGGCGCTCACGCTGCGTCAGAGTCGCTAAGACAGACAAAGGGCTGCTGCAGTATTCTGCGACAGCCCTGTTTTTTTACTCTGCCGCCGCCTCGGCGAACCTGGTCGTCACCAGGTCCTCGTACGGCACGCGCGCCTCAAGCTCGCCCGCGCTCTCAAGGATATCCTGCAGCAGCTCAAAGCTCTCTTTCTCAAAGATCAGATCTTCCTTCCATGTGTCCTGCTCGTAATAACGCGTCACGATCGCCGTGATCGTCTCAATGTCCGTCTCCGCGAACTGCGGCGCGATCGTCTGCGCGATCTCCTCCGGCGTATGGCTGTTTACGTAATCCATACCCTTCTGCAGCGCGTTCGTGAATGCCTGGATCACTTCCGGGTGCTCTTCGATATAATCCGATTTCGCGCAGTACGCCGTGTACGGCACATAGCCGGAATCCGTGCCGAGGGACGCCACGACGTAGCCGACGCCCTCCTGTTCAAGCGTGGTCGCTCCCGGCTCGAACTCTACCGTGAACTCTCCCTGTCCGCCGGAGAACGCCGCCGCGGTCGAACCGAAGTCGATCGACTGGTCGATGTCCACATCCTTCTCCGGGTCGATCCCGTTCTGTTTCAGGATATACTCGAACACCATCTCCGGCATGCCGCCTTTTCTACCGCCGAGCACGGCTCTGCCTTTCAAGTCCTCCCAGGTGAACTCCGGCAGCTCCTCCCGCGCGACAAGGAAATTCCCGGCGCGCTGTGTGAGCTGCGCAAAGTTGACCGGAGCGTCCGCCGCCCCTCCGCTATACGTATAGATGGACGCCTCCGAACCCATGAACCCGATGTCCGCCTCGCCCGAGAGCAGCGCCGTCATCGTTTTGTCCGCACCAAAGCCCGTGACGAGCGTAAGGTCAATGCCTTCCTCCGCAAAACAGCCCAGCTCGATCGCCGCGTACTGTGGAGCATAGAAGATCGAGTGCGCGACCTCATTCAGCGTGAGCTTTACCGGTTCCTCCGCATCGGCGGCACAGGGCGCCGCGCCCAGCGCCAGCGTCGCCGCAAGTAGAAATGACAGAATTCTTTTTTTCATGATGTCTCTCCTTTTTTCTCAGCTACCGTAGTATATGTGAAAAGGCGAGGCATGTGAATTTCAGATGACGCCTCAGAACACCAGCTGCACCAGCGCCATGTAGAAAAGCGTGCCGCCGAGGATCGACAGCAGCGTGTTGTGTCTCCATTTGTGCAGCAGCGCGGTCGCAGCCACCGCCAGGAATTCCGGGATCGCGTGCGTGCTCCCGGTGATTGAGATATCCTTCAGGCAGTAGACGACCAGCATGCCCATGATCGCGTACGGCAGGACTTCGCCCAGGTAGAGCACGGTCTTCGGTGTGCCCTTGCGGAAGACGAGGAACGGCAGGAAACGGATCAGTGCCGTCACGCCCGCGATCACCGCGATCAGCAACAGAGAATGCACCGGATCGATCATCGCTTGTCCCCTCCTTTTCCTTTCATATTCTCGTTCGTATCTTTCCCGAATTCATATCCGCCTCGGGCGCCACCCCGCGGGAAAAGCGCCTCTGCGTCGTCCTGTGCAGCCGCCACGGTTTTCGCGCTGTCCGGCTGTATCTTTCCCTTGAACAGAAACATCGCGGCGAGGATCCCGAGCATCGACGGGATCAGGAAACTCTCCGCGCCAAACAGCAGACGGCAGACGATGGTGACCGCAATACCGGAGATCGCCGGGAGATGCTGTTTTGTCTTCTCCCACTGTTCCACGAAGATCACGACAAACAGCGCCGTCATCGCGAAGTCGATCCCCGCGGAATTGAAGGACAGCGCGGCTCCCGCCGCCGCCCCGAGAATGCTCCCCGCGATCCAGTAGCACTGGTTCATCAGGGAGAGGAAAAAATAATAATTCTTCCGGTCGACGTCCTCCGGCAGGTCCGGCGAGCACACGAGTGAAAAGGTCTCATCGGTGAGCGCGAAGATCAGATACGGCTTGCGCCAGCCGGTATCGCTGTACTTTTCCAGCATCGTCAGACCGTAAAAGAGGTGCCGGATGTTCACGAGCACCGTCATCAGCGCCGCCGCGATCAGCGTCGCCCCGCCCGCAAGCAGGTCGACCGCCACATACTGCATCGAACCCGCGAAGATCGTCACGCTCATCAGCGCCGCCCACAGCCAGTTGTAGCCCTTGTCCTGCAGCAAGACGCCAAAGCCTGTCCCGAGCACAAGATACCCCGCCATGACCGGAAGGCTGGCGACAAACGCGTACCTTGCGGTCCTTCGGACAGCGGCGAAACTGCCGGGCGCCGTCCCGTTTGATTTTCCTGCATTGCTCTTTTCCATACGGTATGTACCCTCTATCCTTCTGTTTTTTATCGGAGATAAATCGCGGCAAACGCGCCCCGGTTCAGCGCAATTTCTTCTGCATCAGCTCGTACACCAGCACCTTCCCGTTCTCCACCGGCGTGCTGCAGTGCCGGACCGTCCTGTAGCCCCTCTTCTCATGGAAGATGCAGCCGGGAAGGGACGTCTCGATCACCGCGTCCTTGAACAGTTCCGCCGCCTTCGCCTCCATGAACTCCATGATCGCCGTGCCGTAGCCCTTGTTCTGGCTGTCCGGCAGCACATACCCTCTCTTCAGGTGCCTGCGCTCCACCGTGCCGGTCCCCACAAACCTGCCCTCGTCGCACAGCAGGTAGGTATTCCCCTTCCGAATGTCCTCCAGAATGTGCTCCATGTCGTTCTGCTCCAGAAAAAACTTCACAACCTCCTCGGTATAATACGCCGGATAGATCTCCCGGATCGTCGTCTCCACGATGCGGAGCACCTCCGGCGCGTGTTTCTCTTCCGCCTGAATAAATTCCATGACTGCCTCCTTTTCCGAATCCGTCTCTCACTGTGCTGCGCGCAGCCGCCGAACCCCTTTCTTCGATCCCTGTGCGGGTCTGCGCATAAAAAAGGACAGCTCGCTGCGGAGTGCCCTTTTGTCTCTGTATTCCTCTGTCGGCTTGCTCAGTGCAAGGTGCTCAGATACTCCTCTATATTATGAACAGCCTCCGTCTCGTCCGCCCCGTTGGCGGTCACGACGATCTTCTCTCCGGCGGTGAGTCCGAGGGTCATCATGCCCATAATGCTCTTCGCATTGACCGTCTTGCCCTCGCTCTCCAGATGGATCTCGCTCTGATACTGGCTCGCCACCTGCACCAGAAGAGCCACCGGCCTCGCCTCCAGGTCGTTGGGAAGCTGAATCGTGATTTCTTTTTTTGTCATAATCATATTCCTCCTTGTCTTGCCCTTAAATCCTCTGCCAGCTGACTCAGTTTCCGCAGCCTGTGATTCACGCCGGATTTCCCGATCGGCGGCACAAGCATCTCCCCCAGCTCCTTCAGCGAAGCATCCGGATGCGCCAACCGCAGCAACGCTATATCCGCAAGCCCCTCCGGCAGTGTCTTCGCGTCCCGGCACTCCAGGAGATAGCGGATATCTTCCATTTGCCTTACCGCCGCGCTTACCGTCTTGTTGATATTCGCGGCCTCGCAGTTCACCTTGCGGTTCACCGTGTTTCTCATGTCCCGGACGATCCGGATATTCTCCAGGTTCATCAGCGAGACATACGCTCCCATGACATTGAGCATATCGACGATCTGGGCTCCCTCTTTAATATATACAATGTAATATTTTTTACGCTGTACATATTTGGCATCGGGACCAAAGGAATGGATCAGCGCGCCAAGCTGCCGCGCGCGTTCCACGGACGCGCACGCGATCTCAAAATGATAAGACCGCTCCGGGTTGCTGATCGACCCCGAGGCAAGAAACGCGCCCCGAATGAAAGCCCTCCTGCAGCAGGACTTCTGCACCAGAAGTTGATTCGCCGGCGAGACCTGCTCCGTCACTTCCCCATCCTCGTCGAGGAGTTTCAGCGCACGGAGAATATGCATGACCCTCTCATGGTCCCGCACCAGCAGCGTATAGATCTGGGTGCTGTTTCTGCCGCCTTTATGTAAATGCACGGAGACGTCACTACATATATTAAATGTTTTTTGCAATAATGTAAAGCATTTTCTTGCCACACTGATATTTTCCGTGTGAAATTTTATGCTCCACCGCCCGGTCGCCGAGATGCAGACCGATCCGCACATGCCCGTGATCGCCGCCAATTCCGCCAGTCGGCAGTGCCTCGCCTCGGGAATCTGGCGCGATAATTCTTCTTTGACTTCCCCGGAAAATGACATTTTTTCCTCCAATACCACCGATCGTCAAAGGCTGTGCGCCCCATATGCGCGCCCGCCTTTTGCAGCCGTCGGCACGGCGCTCATCCCCGGATATCCCGGTGCTCCAGTTTCAGCCCATACTCCGAGTGCCCGCCAAATCTCCGGTACAGCTGCTCGGCAATCGTCACAGAGCGGTGCTGCCCGCCCGTGCAGCCGATGCTGATCACAAGCTGATTTTTTCCCTCGTCCACATAATACGGAAGGGAAAACTCGATCAGGTCCGTGAGCTTATCCAAAAACTGTCCCGCCGTCTCCGTCCGCATCACATAGTCCTGCACCTCGGGATCCTTCCCGGTCTTCGACCGGAGCTCCTCCACATAGTACGGGTTCGGCAGGAAACGCACGTCGAACACCAGATCCGAATCCGTCGGGATCCCGTACTTGAATCCAAAGGAAAGGATCGTCACATAGATGTTGCAGTAATCCTCGCTGTCCACAAATATTTTTTCCAGCTCACCCCGCAGCTCCCTCGTCAGCAGCGTGGAAGTGTCGATGATATAGTCCGCCCTGCGTTTGAGAAAGGCAAGCTCCTCGCGCTCCTGCGCGATGCCCTCGGCGATCCTCGCATCCCGCGCCATCGGATGGCTGCGCCGCGTCTCCTTGTAGCGCCGCAGCAGCACCGTGTCGCTGGCGTCGAGGAACAGGATCTCGCTGGAGATCCCATGCTCCGTCAGGCGCTCCAGCATCGTCCGCACCGCCTCCGGCTCAAGCCCCGTGCGGCTGTCGATCCCGAGCGCCACCCGGTCGTGCCCGCCCTCCTGCATCACGGAAAGCTCCGCAAATTTCTCTATCAGCGGGAGGGGAATGTTGTCCGCGCAGAAATAGCCTCTGTCCTCCAGCACCTTCAGCGCGGTCCTCTTCCCGGCTCCCGACATCCCGGTCACGATCACAAATCTCATCTTATCTCCTGTTTTCTATCGCTGTCAAACCGTATCTCTCCGCAAATTCTGTCAGGCTGACATTTTCTCCGCCTACTCTGTGGGGAACGCCCCGAGCAGTTTCACCTCGGGCTCCAGCGTGACGCCGGAATGCTCCCTCACGCGGGCGATCACCGCCCGGATCAGCCCGTACACATCCGCCGCGGTCGCCGCGCCTTTGTTGACGACAAACCCGCAGTGCTTTTCAGACACCTGCGCGTCCCCGACCGCAAAACCTCTCAGTCCCGCCTCCATAATCAGCTTTCCGGCAAAATGCCCTTCCGGACGCTTGAACGTGCTGCCCGCGCTCGGCAGGTCCAGCGGCTGTTTCCGCACACGCTGCTCCTTCAGCTCCTCCATGCGCTCGCGGATCTGCCCAGGATCTCCCTTCTGCAGCCTCAGCTTTGCCCCGAGGACGATCCAGCCCTTCTCCGGCACCACACTGTGCCGGTATCCCAGCTCCAGCTCCCGCGCCGGAACCGTCCGCAGCTCCCCCTCCAGGGTCAGCACCGTGACCTCCTCAAGCACATCTTTCAGCTCTCCGCCGTAAGCGCCCGCGTTCATCACCACGGCGCCCCCGATCGTGCCCGGGATCCCGGACGCGAACTCGAATCCGGCAAGTCCCTGCGCAAGCGCCCGTTTCGCGATCACCGAGAGCATCGCCCCCGCCTGTGCTGTCATAGTATCCCCAGCTGCCGCGATCTCACTCAGGTTTTTGTAGAGCTGTACGATCACCCCTCGGTAGCCGTCGTCGGACACCAGCAGATTGCTCCCGTTGCCGATGATGTAATACGGTGCGTCCTGTTCCCGGCAGATCCGCACGATCTGCGCCGCCTCCTCCACGGTCCGCGGCACCGCAAAGACGTCCGCCGGTCCCCCGATCCGAAACGTCGTGTGCCTGCTCATGCTCTCATTGGTCAGGATCCGGTCCTCGCCTATCTTCCGCATCAACAGTTCCGCTATACTCTGCATCCATTCTCCCCTCCCCCATCAAAACAAGCACTCGACTTTCCTCGTGTATAATGAATTTATTTTCCCGCACGCGTCCGGGGAAACGCACTAAACGCGAACCGTCCGAATGATCCCGCTCTCGCGGATGCTCTCCACTGCCTCCCGCAGTTTCTCCGGCGGCAGCACCAGCGCCAGCCGCACATAGCCCTCCCCGAGGCTGCCGAAACTCGTGCCCGGCACGCAGATCACGCCGGACTTCTCCATCAGCTCCAGGCAGAATTTCTCGGAGTTCGTATAGCCCTCCGGCAGCGGAGCCCACACAAACATCGTGCCCTCGCTGTCCGGCACATTCCAGCCGATCTCGCGCAGACCTCCGCACAGCGCCCGGTTGCGCTCCTCGTACTTCGCGCACTGCTCGATCACACAGTCAAACGGTCCGGTCAGCGCCGCGATCGCGCCGTACTGCACCGGCAGGAAGGTCCCGTAGTCGAACTGCGTCCGCATCGCCTTGAATTTCTGAATGATCTGGGCGTTCCCGATCGCGAAGGACGCCCGCGCGCCGGTGTAGTTGAACGTCTTGGAGAGGGAATAGAACTCGATCCCCACGTCCTTCGCGCCCTCATAGTTCAGGAATGAGCCGCCGCGTTTCCCGCCGAACACGAGATCCGCGTACGCGTTGTCGTGCAGAAGGACAATGTCATATTTTTTCGCGAACGCGATCAGCTCCTCGTAAAAGTGATCCGGCGCAAGCTTGCACACCGGGTTGCCCGGATAGCTGAACACCATCAGTTTCGCGTCGCGCGCGACGTCCTCCGGGATCGCGCCGAGATCCGGCAGATACCCGTTCTCGGCGAGCAGCGGATACTCCCAGACCTCCGCGTCGCACAGCTGCGGTCCGATGCTGAAGATCGGATAACCCGGATTCGGCACCAGCACCAGATCGCCGGGATTGCACAGCGCCCACGCGATGTGCGTCATGCCCTCCTGCGAGCCGTACAGCGCCATGATCTCATCCCGCGCAAGCTCCAGTCCGAACCGTCTCGCGAAGAATCCCTGCGCCGCCTCCAAGAGCTCCGGCAGCTCCACCAGCGCGTACTTGTAATTCTCCGGTTTCTTCGCCGCCTCGCTGACCGCGTCTATGATGTGCTGCGGGGGTCGGAAATCCGGCGTCCCCACCGAGAGGTTGTAGATCTTCTTCCCCTGCCGCTCCAGCTCGTTCTTCTTCTCGTTCAGCACCGCGAAGATGCCTGTCTCGATCTGCATTGCCTTGTCTGAAAACTGTCTCATATCGTCTGATTCTCCTTCTCCTGATCGACCCGCAAAGCGGCTCTTTCGTTTTTCCAGCACTCCGGAGGCCATGTAGAGCGCCGCGCACAGCAGCGTGAGGAACGTGCCGGGCCACAGCCCCCTCGGCGTGTATTTCATTCGTATCTCATGCGTTCCCGCCGTAAGGTGGATCCCCGTCAGCGTCTGTCCGACGGAGAACGGCTCCATCTCCTCGCCGTCCGCCGTGATGCGCCAGCCCGCATCATAAGGCACCGTCAGGAGCAGCGTCCCGTCCTCTTTCGCGTCCACCCTTCCGCTGACACGGTTGCCGTCCACGACCACGTCGGTCATCTGGCTCTCGGCAAGCCGGTCATGCACCTGATCGTAGGCGTCGTTCGCGCAGGTATAGACCTGTGCCTGTACCGTCGACTGCCCGTCCTTGAGCCTTACCGTAAAGTCCGCCATGTCGTTTCCGTCCGCCGCGTTGATCACATACAGATGATCGGTGTAATCATCAAAGGATTTCGTGTATTCCGGCGTGTTCAGGCTGATGTTCGCCACGCGCGTGTCGATGCAGAGGTACACCTGCTTGTTCTCCGGGATCTTGATCCCGTAATTCCTCCCGTCCTCCATATCGATGTAGCGGTCCAGCACGTAGATCGGTTCCAGCCCCGTCGCGAGCTCCACGAAACTGTTCTGCACCTGCAGCGGCTCCCCCGCCTCGGTATCCCAGTTCGCGACGTCGTCGCGCACCATGAACCCGAGCGAAAGCGCCCCGTCGTTCTTGTAAAGCGCCAGCTCCCCGTCCTCCGCGACGCGCTCAAACTGATACATTGTACGCGCGACCTTCGACGGAGATGCCAGATAGCGAATGCCGAACACGTCGTTCATCAATTTCGTCACGCCGAGGTAGCCGTTCTTGTTCGTGCGCGCCTCAATGCCGAGGCTGTCGCAGAAATTGACGACCGACTCCTGCATCGTGGAATTGAACATGACCATCGCGTTTCCGCCGGCAAACATCGTCACGTTCCGCATCCGCTGACGGTCGACCTCGCTGCGGAAAAACGTGTCGTCGCCCTGCTGCGCCATCATCGTCTGAAACGATTTCTGATCGTCGATATAGATGCTCCTCGTCACGCCGTCGTTGCAGATGATGCCGTAGACCGCGTTCGCCGACGCCTCGGCAAGCGCCACCGCCGAGACGAGCGCGCAGAAGGTCTTAAACCGCACGCGTCTCGCCAGTCGCCCGAAGAGAAACAGGGCAAAATACAGCGTGAGCAGCCCGAAGGAGACGAGGTATACATAATCCTTGATCTCCCCGCTGCGCTGCGTGTAGTCGACCGCCACGAACCCCGCCGTCGCCACCCACGCAAAGACCAGCGCCGGAACGCGGATGCTGCGGATATGTCCGAGCGCATCGTACGCCATCACGAGCAGAACCGCGATATACAGGAACGCGAAACGGTTCGGCAGCCCGTTCTGGACGTGGAACCCGTGCCAGATGTAATTCAACATATTGAAGGAAAAGCTCAGCAGCAGCAGCGCGCCAAGCCCGAAGTGCGCGAGGCGCTCCCGCAGGCGCAGTTTGCCGTCAAACAGATAGACCACCGCGAGCAGCACGGCGGACACTCCGCAGTAGACGTTGAGCCCGACCTGCGAGCTGGAGATATTGACCGGCGTCATGAGCGCCATATGGTTCTCCAGCAGCCCCCACAGACTCTCGTAAAACTTCACCATCGTCGGGAAACTGTTGCTCTGCATGGATTCGGACGAGCTCAGTCCCAGGTATGCCGGGAGCAGCACAAGCGCCGCCATTCCGCCCGCCAGCAGCGCGTACCAGGCAAAGACGAGGCTGCTGCGGAACACTCGTTTCGCGGTGATCCTGCGGCTCGCGATCCAGCGCACCAGAAAATACAGGCAGGAAAAAATGCAGAGCATAAAGCCGATGTAATAATTGCACCACAGCCCGTAAAACAGCGACAGCCCGAAGAGCCTGCCGCTGCCGCCCTTCACGATCCGCTCGATCCCCAGCATGATCAGCGGCAGCATCGCGATGCTGTCGAGCCACATGAGATTGAAATAGTAACCGATCATGAAATTGCTCAGCGCGAACATCATGCCGAACACCGCCGGCAGATAACGCCGCTCGGGGTCCCGTCGGTGCAGGTACCAGGAAAAGCAGCCGCCGCACAGCCCGATCTTCAGCAGGATCATCAGATCCATGAAATCGCAGACGTTCTCCCGCGGGATAAACGCCATCAGGAAATTCAGCGGGCTTGCCATATAGTAGGCGTAGGTCGACCAGAAATTGTACCCGAGCCCGCCCGAGAACGAGTAGAGCAGGGACTGGCTGTTCTGCAGCTTTCCGTGGAAATCCGTGTAGAACGGCAGATACTGGTGCAGAGAGTCGATGATCAGGACGGTATTGTCCCCGAACGGCCAGACGCGCAGCACAGCAAAGCCAACCGCCGCCACGAGCGCGGACAGGGCAAATCCCGCGAAGAAAAACCGCCGCGCGCGGCTTTTCTTCCTCTTCGCCTCCTCCGACTGCGCTCCTTCGGATGATTCGTCCTTAAACACGACAAAGCGGCTGATCAGGTAGTTCAGCACCATGATCACGACCTGGATCACCAGTTTCGCAATCATGTCGTCCATGCCCCAGACGCTGTTGAGCAATACGACGCCGAACACCTCCACGACCATCGTCCCCAGCCGCATCCCGATGAAACTGCACGCCTCTTTCAAAAGCGCCCACAGCGAATCCGTCCGGTGCTCAAACACAAAAAGCTTGTTCACCACATACGCGAACAGGATCGCCAGCAGGACCGCCGCCGTGTTCGCCGCCGTGACATTCAGCCCTGCCGCATTTCGCAAAAGCCAGGTGCAAAGCAGATTGAACCCGGTCGTGCAGAAACCGAAAAATATGTATCGGACGCCCTGATTTTGTACTAATTTCTTCATAATAATTTACTCCTGTTGCCAAACGTCCAGCCCTTCCCGGCTGTTCGTATTATGTTCAAAGAGCGATCTCCTCGCCCAGGTGGAACGAGTAGATGACGCGCTCCGTCACCGGGCGCCCGGTCAGACGCTCCAGCGCCAGCGCGTAATAATCCAGCTGCGCGCGGTACTTCTCCGCCAACGTCTGCACGCAGTCCACGCGGTCCGTCTTGTAATCCAGCACCACGATCCCGTCCCCCTCATGGAAGTACGCGTCGATGATGCCCTGCACGAGCACGGTCTCCTCCTCGCTGAACTCAGCCCGGATCATATGCGCGGGAACGCCGAGGACGAACGGCCGCTCCCGGTACAGGACTCCCTCCAGCGCCGCCCGGCGCATTCGGGCGCCGACACCGCTGCGCAGAAAGGCGCGAATATCCGCAAGGTCAAGCGCCTCCGCCTCTTCCCCGGACATTTTACCACAACTTATCATTTCTTCCAACTGTATTTGTAAGAAATCCGAATCGTCCGTGTTTTGCTCCGGCACACGCCGGAAATCCAGGTTCTCCATGAACGCGTGATAGACCGTGCCCCGCGCCGCCCCGACGACCGGCTCCTTCCCCTTCCGGAATGCTGGAATCAGCGGAATGACCGTCTCCGCGCGGTACAGCTCGGGCATCTCCTCGTCCTCCGGCGTCCGCGACAGCTTTTTCAGCTCGGAGACCGAGAGCTTGCCGGGGATTCCCGCGTCCGCCGCGTAGGGATAGGACGACGCAAACACCTTCTCCAGATAGGCGCGCGCGTCCTCGTCATAGCAGGCGTCGGCGTCAAGCTGCAAAAGCTCCCGCAGCCTGACCGCGGCGTCGCTGTTTTCCAGGCGCTGCTCCTGCTCTTCCTCGCCAGCCTCCGCGATCCGCTGTACAAACGGGGCATTTTCCCGCAGCAGCGCAGGCGCGACCCAATCCAGATAGGATGACGCCGCGCAGAGCCATGCGTACGAGAGCTGTTCGCCGCGGCGCATCGCCGCAGTCTGCCACCGCCCCAGCCCCTTCTCGAGGTCGCTCACACAGCCGGTCAGGATCAGTTTCTCCTTCGCGCGCGTCATCGCCACGTACAGCACGCGCAGCTCCTCGCCCAGATTCTCGGACACGGTCTTCTGCTGGATCGCGCGTTTCAAAAGCGTCGCCCGGCGCGTCCGGCGCTGTGCGTCCACATAGTCGCAGCCTATGCCGAACTCCGGGTGCATCACGAGCCTGCTGCGCACGTCGGACTCGTTAAACTGCTTGCCGAGCCCGCTCACGATGACGACCGGGAATTCCAGTCCCTTGCTCTTGTGAATGCTCATGATCCGAACCGTGTTGCCCGCCTCGGACCCCAGATTTGCCTCCCCGTAGTCCACCTCATACTTTTTCAGATTTTCAATGTAGCGGACGAAATGATACACGCCGCGGTAGCTGGTCGCCTCGTACGCGATCGCCTTCTCCACCAGCATGTCGAGGTTCGCCCTGCGCTGCGCCCCCGCCGGCAGGGACTCCGCGTACGCCCCGTACCCCGTGACGTCGAGGATCTCCCAGAGCAGCAGGTGCACCGGCGTGTGCGCGCATTTCTCCCGGAATCCTTCCAGCGTCGCAAAGAACCGCTCCAGCCTACCTCTCAGCTGCAGATCGTCCCCCGCCGCGCGGTAATCCTGGCAGCAGTCATAGAAAACGCGTTTCGGCGAGAAGACACGAATCTTCGCGAGCTCCTCATCGCTGATCCCGCCGATCGCGCTGCGCAGCACCGCCGCGAGCGGGATATCCTGCAGCGGATTGTCCAGGATCTGCAGGTAAGACAGGATCGTCCGGATCTCCACCGCTGAAAAATAGCCCTTCTGCGAACCGGTCACGCAGGGGATCCCCATATCGCCCAGCACCTCGCCGAAGGTCTCCGCCCAGCCGCTTACCGTGCGCAGCAGGATCACGATGTCGCCGTAGCGGACCGGACGGTATGCGCCCGTCTCCCGGTCCAGAATCGTCGCACGCCCGACCATCTCACGGATACGGCGCCCCACGAGAGCCGCCTCCGCGCGCTGTCTCCGGCTGCCCGTCTCCTCCAGCAGCAGAAACTCCGGGGCAAGGAAAGCCTCATCCGCCCCCTGCGGGAACACCGCGCCCGGGTACAGCGCCGCGTCCTCATCGTAGACGATCTCGCCCGGATGCTCCGTCATGATCTGCCGGAAGATAAAATTGACCCCGTCCAGCACCTGCGCCCGGCTCCGAAAATTTCGGCGCAGATCGATGCGGCGCGCGCGTCCCGCCGCCCCGCCGTCGTTCGCCGCCAGCTCCTCCTCCCGGTAGGAGCGGTATTTCTCCATGAACAGCTCCGGGCGCGCCAGCCGGAACCGGTAGATGCTCTGCTTGACGTCCCCGACCATAAACAGGTTCCGCTCTCCCCGCCCTCTGCCGGAGACACTGTTCAGGATCATCTCCTGCACCAGGTTGCTGTCCTGGTACTCGTCGATCATGATCTCCTCAAACGTCTCCGCGTACTCCAGCGCGGCGGCGCTCGGGACCGCCCGCCCGTCCTTTTTCTCCACAAGGGCGCGCAGCGCCAGATGCTCCAGATCCCCGAAGTCCACGAGGTTCTGCGCCGCCTTCTTCCGCTCAAGCCGCTCCATGAACTCCTCTGTCAGCCGCGTCAGCGCGCGGACGATACGCCCGCTTTCCTCAAACTCCCGCCGCAGCTCCTTCGGATCCCCGTAATAATAGCGTTTGCGCAGCGCGGCAAGCCCGTCCTTCACATCGCCGCGCATCGCCTGCACCTGCAGCTTTTTCTCCTCACAGATGCCGTCGTCCTTCCGGGAACCGAGCCGCGCGAACGGCTCCAGCTGCGCAAAGGCGAGGGCATACCGCTCATAGGCTCCGGCTGCCCCGGCGTCTGTCCCGGACACGGACTGCAAGAGCATGTCCAGCATATCGAGGTCGGATTCGAGCGCGCCGATATACGGATACGGTCCGTCCGGCTCCCGCGCGATCCGCAGCGCCTCCTCGGTCTGGGCGCGCATATCCTCCAGCATCCGCGCGGTATCCTCCTGGATATAGGCAAGCCACGCGGGCGGCTCCCCGCCGTCCGGATCCTCTTCTCCCTCATACTGCGCGCGGCACTCCCCCAGCCAGTCCCGCGGCCAGGGCTGTCCGAGTGCAAAATGGTAGAGCTGCAGGATCGCCTCCTCCAGCGCCTGGTCGCCTTTTCCCGGCGTGAATGCCTCCAGAAAATGGTAAAACTCCTCGTCCGCCTCCTCGTACGCGGCGTCGACCGTCTCCTTCGCCGTGTCCTGCTCCAGGAGCGTCACCTCGCCCGGATCGGCGACCCGGAACCCCGGATCAATGCCGACCGTCTGAAAATGGCTGCGCAGCACCTGAAGGCAGAAACTGTGGATCGTCGTGATCTTCGCGTTGTGCACCAGCACAAGCTGCCGCTGGAGATGCTCGTTCTCCGGCTCCTCCTCCGCGCGCTGCTCCAGGGCGTCCCGGATCCGCTCGCGCATCTCCGCCGCCGCCGCGTTCGTGAAGGTCACCACAAGCAGCCGGTCAATATCGATCGGATGCTCCCCCGCGATCATATCCAGGATCCGCGCCACCAGAACCGCCGTCTTGCCCGACCCTGCCGCCGCCGATACCAGAATGTTGCAGCCGCGCGTCTCTATCACGCTTTGCTGTTCCTCGGTCCATTTCACTGCCATGCCTTTATTCCCTGCTTTCCGTGATCCGCTCCCACGCCTGATCCTTCGTGAGCGCGGCGGTTCGTTTTTTGTACCTGCCCGGGATCCTGCGGTCGAACCCGCAGACGTCCGCGTAGGGACAGTAATCACAGGCGCTGTGTGTCTTGTCCTCGAACGGACTTGCCGCGATCTCTCCCGCCAGGATCTCCCCCGCCATGTCCGCCAGTTTCCCCGACACGAACCCGGAGAGCCGCGCGAACTGCTCCGTCGACGCCGCGCTGGACAGCGCCTTCAGCGACCCGTCCTTCTTAAGCCCCGCCGGGATCACCAGCGAGTCTCCGCCAAGCTTTCCGTCCAGCATCCGGAGCACCTCCGCGTCGCTGTTGACCACCCCGTCCGGGCGCAGCTTTTTCAGCAGCTTGTCCCGCATCTGCGCGTCGGTCGCATCGTCCTCCCGCTCCAGGACCGGATCGTCCAGATGATAATAAAAGATTCCGGCGGGCGCCACGTCCGCCCCGCCGTCCCCCTGCCGCCTGCGCTCCAGCTCAAGCGCCGCGTTCAGGTAGACGACCAGCTGCAGCTGCAAGCCGTAATAGAGCGAGACCGGGTCAAACTTCGTCGTCCCCGACTTGTAATCCACGATCTTGACATACACCGTGCCGTCCGACTCCGCCGTGTCAATGCGGTCGATCCGACCCTGGAGACGGATCCTTCCGTTCTCCCCGAATTTCACATGCACCGCCTCGAGGTCGCCCGCGTCCGCGAAGGATACCTCAAATCCCGTCGGCGTGAACTGCCCCGCGCGCAGCTGCTCATGCATCGCCCACGCGGCGCGGCAGAGGATCCGTTTGACCCTGCGCACCGTGTATTCCTCCCGCGCGCCGCCGTGCAGGACGCCGTCCCCGTAGTCCAGCGCGACCGCGTCCACGCAGGATTCCATGAGCGCGCTCTGCTCCTCGGGCGTGACGTCCGTCCAGCTGCGCCCCTGCCTTCCCAGCTCCTCGGAGAACAATTCCATCGCGCGATGAAAGAGAATGCCCAGATCGGTCGGCTTGATTCCGTAGAGCTCCCGCTCGCACAGGCGCAGTCCATATGAGGCAAAATGCGCGAACGCGCAGGCGGCAAACTGCTCCAGCCTGGTCACGCTCGCCGTCAGCAGCTCCCCGTACAGCTTTCTGGAGACATGGTAGGACAGGCTTTCCTGCGCGCCCTGCGCAAACGCCGCGCGCGCAAGCTCCCGCACGCGCTCCCGGTATCGGTCTTCCCGGAGATACGAGGCGTACAGCTCCAGCCAGCCGGGGTCCGCGTTCCCCTCCCTGACCTCCTGCAGCCCGCGCGTCAGGTACAGCATCCCATTCTCCCGCGACGTCACCTGGTACACCGAGCTCCCAGCGTCCGGCTCCTGCACGCGGTGAAGTCCCGGGAACAGCTTTTCGATCGCGGACATCAGATAAGACGGGCGCATCGCCGTCCCGTCCCCGTCCACGGCACAGCAGGACAGATACAGGTGCTCCCGCGGTTTCGTCAGGTTCTGGTACAGATAAAAGCGCTGCGTGTAGCTGTTCTCTCTCTGAGACGGCGCCAGCTCGACGCCCGAGCCACGCAAAAGCTCCCGCTCCATGTCGGAGACGAGCCCGCCCCCGTCCCCGCGCGACGGCACCCAGCCGTCATTCAGACCGAGGAAAAACAGCTGTTTCACGTGCGCGAGGCGTGAGCGCCTGATATCCCCCACCTGCACCTGGTCAACGCCAGGCGGAATGATCCCGACACGCGCCTCCGCAAGCCCCGCGTCAAGGATCTCGGCGAACTCTTCCCCGCTTTGTCTCTCGTCCCCGAGCAGCTCGACCATCTCGTCGAGCAGCGCGATCAGGATGCCGTAGATCTGTCTGTATTCCCGCGCCTCCTCCCGTCTGCCCTGCCCTTCAAGCGCCGTCTCCCTGTCCTTGAGCTGCTGCTGCACATGACAGCTCTCCAGCAGCTCGCACAGCGCCTCCGCATACTGCCGCAGCGTCATGTCCTTTCTGCGCATTTTGCGCGCGAAAGGAAGGAGATGGCTCATCGCCCGCTCCCGCCATTCATTGCACTGCGCAAGCTCTTCCGAAGACATGTTCCCCGGCAGGTAAGTCCATTCCCTCTCCCAGCGCCCGCTGCCCCGGATCCCCGCGGCAAGCACATAGTTCTCCAGCCGGTCGACCTCCTGCGGCGCCACGCCGAACATGCCCGTGCGCAGACAGCGGAAGACCGTCTCACAGGAAAAATCCTTCTCCGCCACTAAGAGCGCGCCGCGCACGAACTCCAGACACGGATTCAGAAGGATATGCCTGGTCTCATCGAGAAACGCCGGGATCTCATACATCGGGAAAATTCGTTTGATATAATTGTCGTAGGAACTCAGATTGCCCGTGATCACGGCAATGTCCTGATAGCGGAACCCCTCCTCCCGCACGAGGCGGCTGATCGTGCGCGCCGCGAAATGCACCTCCTGCGCCGGCGTGGACGCCGTGTGAAGAGAGATCTCCCTTCGACCCGCGGTCTGCGCGGAATCGGACTCTTCCGCCATCTCCCCGCGGTAGACCTCCCGCCTCCTGCGGAACAGGTTCTGCTCGAGATGGCGCAGCATCCCGCCCTCACGGAAACGCGGGAGCGCCCCCCTGCCCAGCACGATCGGCTCCTCGATCGTCGTGACCTCGCGCGCCGCCTCGCGGATGGCGCGGATCATCTTCTTGCTCAGCGCAAACAGCTCATGCTCCTGAATCTCTCCGTAGAACGGCTCCCGCGCGTCGATCGTGACCGTCACCCACAGGCGCGGGCACAGCGCAAGCAGCTCGCGCAGCACGTTCATCTGGGACGGCGTGAACCCGGCGAACCCGTCGAAGGCAAGCGTGCTCCTGCGCAAAAGCTCGGAACGCCCCGCCACCTGACACAGCACGTCCAGCAGCTCCTCCGGTTTCATGAAACGGTCTCTCTGGTACTCCAGAAACGCGCGGTAGAGCAGACGCAGATCCTCAAGCTTCGCGCGCAGCAGCGGGCGGTTTCCGGCAAACTCCAGCATCTGCCGCATCTCAAAATCCGTGATCTCATACTGCATCAGCTCCGAGAGCACGGATTTGACCTCCGAGACATAGCCGGGACGGTTCATGCGGCTCGCGAGCACCTGCAGGGAATCCTCCTGCTCCAACGCCACCTTGCGCAGCATCAGGTTCTTGCCAGTCTCCGTGAGCACGTTTCTCCGGTCCGCCCCGACCTCCTCGAAGACACGGTGCGCGAGCCGGCGAAAGCTCAGGACGTCAATGTTCATGATCCCGCCGTCCGGGTGCAGCATGACGAGATCCCTCTGGGTCTGCATCGTAAACTGCTCCGGGACGATCACGATATAATTGCGCTCCGGGTGGCGGCAGGACTCCGCGATCAGATTCTCGTAGAGCAAATGGGACTTGCCGCTCCCGGAATTTCCGAAAATAAACTGAAGTGACATCTGCTTACCTCTGCCCTCTTTTTAATCCGCTTTTATCACATAGGACTCCGTCTCCGTCGGTTTCCCCTGCCGCCGCAGCGAATGCTCCGCGAGACGTTTCACAAGATAATACAAGGTCGCGAAGAGCGGAACGCCGACGATCATGCCGAGGAACCCCATCAGCTTGCCGAAGAGCAGCATCGCGACCGTCACGTACAGGGCGGAAAGCCCGGTCGAATTCCCGAGGATCTTCGGTCCGATGATATTTCCGTCGACCTGCTGCAGGGCGATGACAAAGATCAGGAAGACGACGCATTTCACCGGCGAGACCAGAAGGATCAGGAACGCGCTCGGGACCGCGCCGATGAACGGTCCGAACATCGGAATGATGTTGGTCACGCCAACGATGACGCTCACCAGCAGCGCATACGGCATCCGCAGGATCGTAAGCCCGACAAAACAGATCACGCCGACGATCAGCGAGTCCACCAGCTTGCCCGAGATAAATCCGCTGAAGATGCGGTCGGTCTGCGCGACCGCCTCGAGCACGGCGTCGTTGAACCGCTTGTTGCGGCTGACCGCGAAGAACAGCTTGCGGCACTGCGCGAGATAGCGCTCACGATCCAGGAGCAGGTAGATCGACACGATGACCGCCACGCCCAGGCTGATCAGCAGCGAGCCGATCGAAAGCACGCGGCCGGAGATCGCGGAAACGGTGGAAAGCATGTTCGTCCGGATCCAGCCCGCCAGATAATTCTCCGCGGACTCGATCATCTGCATCACCGCCGCGCCCGCCTCGCTGTCCGATTCCAGATACACCCTCAGCCGGTCGAGCTGATCCTGCACCTGCCCGGGCAGCACCTTCACCAGCTCGCTGACGCTCCCCGCAAGCTGCGGAAGGACGATCGCACAGAACAGCCCCAGCACCGCGAACGCGAAAAGCATCGTCACCAGCACCGCCGCGATCCGCGCGAATTTGCCGAGCTTTCCGAACGCCCGCTCCAGCCTCCTCGCGATCGGGGTCAGCAGATAAGCCAGCACCATGCCGATCAGCAGCGGCTTAAGCGCCGACAGGATGACCGCCGCCATTTTCCGAATCTCTCCGAATCGGAAGATCAGAAAGAAAAAAACGATGGTCGCCGCCAGGCTGACAAAAATCGTCACTCCAAGTTTCCAATAACCCTGATCCTTCTTTTCCATAACACACATCCCTCTCTTACTGAATCCATCTTATATCGCTGTCCGCCGCCTATCAGAAATGCGCCCGCAGCGCCTGCAGATCCTTCTTTCCGTTCGGCAAAAGCGGGAAATCCGCGAGGCGCACGACCCTCCCCGGAGCCATGTACCCCGGCAGGGTCCCCCGGAAATACACCGTGATCTCCTTCGGCTCCGCCGTTCCTGTATAGAAGAGATACAGCTTTTCCTTCTGAGCGTCGTACAGCGCGCAGCACTCCTCGATCCCCGCCATCTGCCTCGCCGCGCCCTCGATCTCGTCGAGCTCGATACGGTGCCCCAGATGCTTGACCTGACGGTCCTTTCTCCCGTGGAACTCCAGCAGCCCGTCCTCGCGGTACCGTCCGAAATCGCCGGTCCTATAGAGCAGCTCCCGGTAGTCGGGATTCAGCGGGTTCTGGATAAACGCCTCCGCCGTCTTCTCCGGGTTTCCGTAATAGCCGAGCGCCAGCCCGGCGCCGCCGACGCAAATCTCGCCCAGCTCTCCCGGCGCGCTTTCCGAGCCGTCCTCCTTCAGCAACAGGATCCTGTAATTCTCATACGGCACACCGATCGGGAGCACTGTGTCCTCCGAGACTTCCCCCTCGACCACGTAGTAGGTGCAGGACGCCGTCGCCTCCGTCGGTCCGTACTGATTCACATACCGGACGTCCGGCAGGTTCTGCTGCCAGTATTTCAGATCGCGTCCCGGCAGCACGGAACCGGAGAAACAGACCTTTTTCAGGTACTGCGGTTTCGATGCGCCGAACGCGCGGAGCCGGGCGAGCAGCTCCAGTCCTGCGGCGCTCCAGCACAGCGCCGTGACCCGGTTGGCGTTGAGCGTCTCAAAGAGCTGGCGCGGCATGGAAAATTCATTCTTAGGGATAATGACCGTCGACGCGCCGGTCCGGATCGGCAGGTAGATGTCGCGGACCGCCGCAATGTAGTCGAGCGGGGACTGGCTCCCGAAGACCTCCGTCTCATCGACCTGGAGCACCTTGCGCACGGCGTCAATGTAGCACATCAGCGAATGCTGCGATGTGACGACGCCCTTGGGGACGCCCGTCGACCCTGACGTGAAGATCACGTAGAGCGGCGACTGCGCCGTGAGCATGCCCGCCGCCCGCCGCAGCAGCTCCTCATCGGGCGGCGTCTGCAGAATATCCTCCATGACGACGATCTCCCCGGAGAAATCCAGTGCCTTCGCCGTCTCATAGCTCTCCCGGTCGACCAGCATGCAGTCCGCCTTTACGACGTCCATCATCTGCCTGAGCCTCGCGGGCGGCACCGTCGCGTCCATGGGCGCATAAAAACAGCCGGCACGAACCACGCCCAGAAAGCATGCCGGCGTGAAGACATGGCGCCCCGTCATCACAAGGACAGGACGGCACGCAGGAACCTTCGCCGCCAGGCAGCTGCCGATCGATCTGGTCAGCCTGTCAAACGCGCCGAAGGTAAGCGCAGACCGCGCATCCCGGAACACGACCTTATCCGGATAGCGCGCCACTGCCTCGTCCAGCCAGTTCAAAACCGATGTATCCAAACACATTCCCTCCGATCTCCCGATCTGTTTTGTCCATTATTCTACACCAGATATACCCCGAATGCAATGTTTTCACATTTTCAAATTTTCAAAAAAACTTGACAATAGATACGCATTATCCTATTATTTATAATGTAGGCAGAATTGCCGAATCGTTTTCATGAAGGAGGAGGATTATTATGAGAAAACTGACAAAAGCATTTGCTGCACTTGGACTTGGCGCCGCGCTCGCGGTCACCGCAGTTGTCCCGGCTATGGCTGAGGAGAAGACCTGGGTCATCGCGACCGACACGGTATTCCGCCCGTTCGAGTTTACCGATGAGAACGGCGATTTCGTCGGAATCGACGTCGACATCGTAGCCGCGATCGCTGAGGATCAGGGCTTTGAGTATGAGCTGCAGAGCCTCGGCTGGGATTCCGCCATCGCAGCGTGCCAGTCCGGTCAGGCGAACGGCATGATCGCAGGCGCTTCCATCACCGATGAGAGAAAGGAAAGCGGCTGGATCTTCTCGGACGGCTACTACAACGCTACCCAGTCTATGACGGTTCAGGAGGGTTCCGATATCACGAGTTTCGCGGATCTGGAAGGCAAGACCGTCGGCGTCAAGACCGGTACCCAGGGTGCGTCCTACGCGGAGAGCCTGAAGGAAGAGAACGGTTTTGAGATTACATACTTCGAGGATTCACCGACCATGTACCAGGCAGTGCTCGGCGGACAGGTCGTGGCTTGTTTCGAGGATACGCCGATCATGGCGGACTCCATCAAGAGCGGCAACCTTGCCCTGCAGATCGTGGAAGGTTCCGAGAATGAGGGCGCACCGTACGGTTTCGCGATCTTCAACGAGGACAACCAGGAGCTGCTCGACATGTTCAACGAAGGACTGAAGAACATCAAGGAGAACGGCACCTACGACGAGATCATCGCGAAGTACCTTGGCGATGCCGCGGAGGCTGAGACGGAGTCCGAGCTCGAGACCACGGCGGCTGAGGTTGCAGAGTAATTTTCAGAGAAATGCACTGATTACAATGTCGTAATCCAAGGGGCACTGAGGTCTTGCTCAGTGCCCTTTTTTGAAAGGAGCTGTCTATGGCTAAAATCATCTCAGGCTACGGGCCTCTTCTGCTGCGCGCGATGGGACAGACGCTGCTGCTTGCGCTGTGGGGACTGTTCTTCGCCTGCATCATCGGTATGTTTTTCGGATTGCTGGGCGTGGTGAAGAATCGGCTCTGCAACATCATCGAGAGCGTGTTCGTGGATGTGATCCGCGGCGTCCCGCTGATCGTCCTCGCCTACTTCATCTATTTCGGCATTCCGTTTGCCATCAACAATCTCCTGGGCGCGAGCGGCTTTACGCTCTCGGCGCTGCAGGCAGGCACCGCCTGTCTCGCCCTGAACTGCGGCGCGTACATGGCGGAGATCATCCGCGCCGGCATCCAGTCCGTGGACGCCGGGCAGATGGAGGCGGCGAGGAGCCTCGGACTTCCCTACTGGCGCGCGATGGTGCGCGTCGTCCTCCCGCAGGCGATCCGCACGATGATCCCCACGATCATCAACCAGTTCATCATCACCCTGAAGGATACCTCGATTCTTTCCGTCATCGGCTTTCCGGAGCTCGTCAACACGGCAAAGAACGTCGTCGCGATCACCTTTATGTCCTTCCAGACCTGGCTGATCGTCGGCGTCATGTATCTGATCGTCATCACGCTTCTGTCCTTTGCGGCAAAGCGTCTGGAGAGGAGGCTGAACCGTGGACGTCAATAAAAGCAACGTAAAGATCCATGTATCGCACCTGAAGAAATCCTTCGGCAGTCTGGAAGTTCTCAAGGACATCTCCAACGACTTCTATGAGGGCGAGGTGGTCGTCATCCTCGGACCGTCCGGCTCCGGGAAATCCACGTTCCTGCGCTGCCTCAACCGTCTGGAGGACATCACCGGCGG
The DNA here is from genome assembly GCA_947628045.1 of uncultured Lachnospiraceae bacterium. GTDB lineage: Bacteria > Bacillota > Clostridia > Lachnospirales > Lachnospiraceae > Choladousia. Next base: position 29,610 of record CANQYP010000005.1, read on the forward strand.
CGAGGTCGTGGTCGACGGCTTCGACATTACATCGAAGAAAACGAATATCAATAAATACCGCGAGAACATCGGCATGGTCTTCCAGCATTTCAATCTGTTCCCGCACATGGACGTGCTGCGCAACATCACGCTGGCTCCGGTGGATCTGAAAAAGATGACAAAGGAAGAGGCGGAAAAACGCGGCATGGAGCTGCTCAAACGCGTTGGTCTGGAGGAGAAGGCGAAGGTCTACCCGCCCCAGCTCTCCGGCGGACAGAAACAGCGTGTCGCGATCGCCCGCGCGCTCGCGATGAACCCGGACATCATGCTCTTCGACGAGCCGACCTCGGCGCTCGACCCGGAGATGGTCGGCGAAGTGCTGCAGGTCATGAAAGAGCTCGCCGCATCCGGCATGACGATGCTGGTCGTCACGCACGAGATCGGTTTCGCACGGGAAGTTGCCAGCCGCGTGATCTTCATGGACGGCGGCTACATCGTCGAGGAAGGGACGCCGGACGAAGTGTTCAATCACCCGAAAGAGGCGCGCACCATCGACTTCCTGAACAAAGTGTTATAACAAGTTCAGTCATGCCGACATCAGCCACGGCGAGAGCTGCGTTAGCCAGCGAGAGCTTTTCGCAGAAAGCGGCTGCGACGCAAAGCTAGTCCTGAAAGGATGGCATGAATGAGCCGGAAAAGAAAAGGAGACCCTCATGAAGAAAATAGTCACGATCAGCCGTGAATTCGGCGCGGGCGGCGGCACGATCGGCTACCGCCTCTCCGAGGAGACCGGTCTGGAATATTATGACAAAGAATTGATCCTGATGCGCGCCGGCAAGGGAAACGTAGACCTCTACAGCCTGATCAAGTGGGACGAGAGCGTGCCGATCAACTTCGGTTTCACGCAAAGTCTCTTCGACTTCTACAACCGCCCCTTAAGCGAACGCATCTTCCAGGCGCAGAAAGAGACGATCCAGCAGGTCGGCGAGAAGGGCAACTGCATCATCGTGGGGCGCAATGCCAATACGATCCTGAAGGAATACGACAAGACGCTGCACGTCTTCATCCACGCGAGCATCGAGTTCCGCCTGGCGCGCATGAAAAAAGAAATGCCGGACCAGACAGATCAGCAGATCCTCGAACGCATCCGCAAGGTAGACAAGCAGCGTAAGAAATACTGCACCTACCACACGCACACAGAGTTCGGCGACTCCCGATACTACGACGTGTGCCTCGACTCCTCGCGTTTCGGCATCGACCGCTGCGTGGAGATTCTGAAAGAAATGATTCTGGAATAGCACAGACAGCGCCAAAACGCAAATGGGGCAGGGTCAAAAACGACCCTGCCCCGCAGCTTATCCCTTTTCTCTCAACTTCCGCAGCAATTCCACGCCTCTTTGAATTGTTTCCTCTTCCCCCAGTCCCCTCGCCTCAATGATCCGTTCCACCGCCTGAGCCGGGTCAAGCGAATGATACGGATAATATAGGTTTTTAAGCTCCTCCGGCTTGATGATCTTATACAGTCTCTTGCTGCTGATCTCCCGCATATAACACCAATATCGGTAAATGTACCCCATCCAGTACAACTCTTCCGTATCGTATTTTGTCTTCCCGTAATCGGAATCCCCATACTCTTCCGTTATCTCCTGAATCAGATTATCCGGAGACGATGCCTCGAGCAAAAAACCTTCCCCATCCATTCTTCTGGCTGCATCGGAATACATAAAGCGTCGCAGAAAAACCGGAGAACTGCACTCCGCCTGTTCTCTGGAAACAGAAAATAAATTCGCCTGATACCTGCACAACTTCAAGCCGTATTCATCTATCTCTCTCATCTCACGATCTCCTCAATGTACCGCCCCTGTCCTCGGTACTGCTTTCTTGCAATCTTTACTTTATCCAGACTGATATTGACAGACTCCCTGCCGGAGCGCAGATAATATTCCTTCTCTTCGGAGCAGAGATAACAATGCTCCAAGATCTGTATCTGCCCCAAAGCCTTCTCCGTCAGGAAAACATATTGATTTCCCAGATTTGTCGCAGATAAACAGTGTTTGCACTGCACGTCTGTAATCTCTCCCTCCACAAAACTATCAATAATCTCAAACATCCTGTTGTCCGCAATCGGCGCTATGATATAATCTATGCCCTTAATACCAGCAATTAATTCCGAGATAACAGCGGAATTTTCAAATTCCTTTAAGCGTCCCCGAAAATATGCAATACTCAGCATCCAATCCCGGTCTACTGTAAATCTCTTTTCGCGCAATCCCGCAGGATCAAAATCGATCATATACAGGGAAGACTTCGGAAAGCCTAAAACGAACATCACCGATTGCTCCAGATTCTCACCGCAATAAAATCCCTGTCCGAAATCATTATTTTTCCTCGATTTCGTTATGTCAAGTTTCCCGTCTATCACCGTTTTCGCGCCATGAAACAAAACGCGATGAGATCCATTGGAATACTCTTCCTTATACAATTGTTCCTTTATTTTATTTAATCGAATTCCCCTTCTGAAAGCCATGCCGTAGAAAGCAGACAGATTGATCTGGCGTATCTTACTCTCATCGAGTCTCCAGTTGTTCAGTGTCATTCTGGACACTCCTATCTCATTCGCAACCTCACTGCTTGTCATTTTCAATAATTCTTTTACTATCTCTATATCATTCACAATTCTGTAATCCGCCATTCATGCCCTCGCTCTCAAACTTATTTGTAAAGTATTATACTGCATTCTTTCCCATTCGTCAAACTTATTTATAAAATACTTTACATATAAGTTTATCAAGACCGATGCCGAAACGCAAACGGGGCAGGGTCAAAAATCGACCCTGCCCCGCTCAGTCATCTAATTTTGATGTTTTTGCGGCTTTCTCCGCCGCCTATCTCTTTTGCACCTTTCCAGTCCATCTCCTGATATATAGAATTCCTCTGCACCACATATTTATGAAATCCGCCGAAATCGGCAGAAACAGTCTCTCAGCTTTGGATCAAACGGTTCCTCCTCTGTGTGTGAATCGGCTTTTCCGCACACCGTCTATCACGGCTGCGCATCGCAGGAAATACTCCGCACAAACTCCTCCACGGAATTTGCCGATCTCGCCTGTCTCAGGTAGCGTTTCAGCGTTTCCTCGTCCTTCTCCGCAAGGATCGCATTCTTCAGCTCCTCCGGCACTGCATCCGGTAAATCTGCCAGCAGGTCCAACACTGCCTCCGCCTTACCTTCTGTCCTGCCTTCCGCCTTGCCGGCTTCGTGTTCTTCCTGCAACATCTCCTGGAATATCATATACCTCGCCCCCATTTCCCGGCTCGCCTTCACGCCCCGCACCGCATCCTGCAACCGGCGCACATAGGCATCCTCTGACTCTTTCGTGCTCTCCTGCAAGCTTGCTCCTATGTATCGCAGAAAGCTGACAAGACACTCCGGCACTTCTTCCTGGTTCTCCCCGCGGGTGCTCAGGAACATCGTCGTCTGCCCGTTCTTAAGGGCAAACCCACTCTCCTCCAGGCACATGTTCCGGAATGTATAACGATACCTTCCACAATCAAACGGATCAAAGTCGCAGATAAAGATCACGTAAACATCCGGGAGGCTCTCATAGCCGCAGCCCCGCGCCAGCAGGTCCATGTCGATCTGGCTGTGATAGTACCTCGCCCTGCGCTCCAGCGCCGGTTTCGGGACCACCTGCATCTCGACGTTAAATCGAGTATGGCTCTCGTCACTCGCCTCAACGTCCAGACGCACTCCCTTGTACTCCGGGTGGTACACCAGGCTCTTCTCGGTGCTGACCGTCAGCCTACCGATCGGGACGCCAAGCGCCATCTCTAGGAACGGTCTGCAGTTCTCCGGGTCGCTCATCACAGCCCCGAACATGAAATTGTCCTTCATCGTCAGCGTTTCCAGTTTTTTGAATTCTGCCATATATTATCCTCCACTCTGGGCAGAGGAATTCTATGCATCCATTATAGAACAGTGGGGCAAAAAATACAAGCAATAAAATGTTTCATGGACCGGGAACTCAAATCGTTCAAGCTTGCGTGCAGAAATCAGCGCCGAAACGCAAACGGGGCAGGGTCAAAAAACACCCCTGCCCTGCTCAACCATCTAATTTTGTTGCTTTTGCAACACTTTTCGCAACTTATCTCTTTTGCGCCTCCCCAGCTCTCAGGATTGCCGTCTCTCATTCATGTATTCTTTGGCATCTTTAATAAACCCAACAATCATGACAATCATAATGATGCCGATTGGAAACGCGCTTATGATACTCACACTCTGTATGTTATTCATACTGCTTTCTGAAAACACCAATGCAATTGGAAGTACAATGAGCAACAGGCACCAAAGCAAGGTGATCATGGCATGCGGCTTTTCATCCTGCCCCAGTTTCTTATAGCTATAGCATGCCGCTGTATATGCAATCGAGTCAAACGACGTGGCATAAAACGCTACCATACACACAAGGGTCAGCACCAAAATGAACGTCGCACATGGCATAGTATTAATGATGTTCAGGATCAGCTCATACAGGTCGCCACTTGTTTCGTACTGTGCAATGAAATCCGCCGCACCTTTAGTCTGGAGGCTGAGGCTGTAATTCCCAAGAATGATAAAGCTCACGATCGTCGAGCCAACGCCAAAAACATAGCCGCCGAGAACCGTCTGCCTCACCGTCCTGCCACGGCTGATATTCCCGATAAAGAAAGGTGCGGCGATGCTCCAGACCATCCAGTACGCCCAGTAATAGATCGTCCAGTCCTGCGGAAAATTATTAGACCTCGACGGGTCTGTATATGTGGATAGCTCAATAAAGTTCTGGAACATCTTCCCCAGGGACTGAAACCCGTTCTCAATGATAAAACGCCCCTGCCCGCCAACCACCAACACGAAAATGAGCAGTCCAAAGAAAAGATATATGCAGAGCTTTGCGAGAAAACCTATGCCCTTAAACCCATGCATAACAGCATATGTGTACACGGCGCAAGTGAGCAGCAGGATGATAATCGTGACCGTGGTACGGCTGATGCTCAGCCCGGAAAGCTTTAGGATTATGCCTGCCATAAGCGGGGTCGCTACCGAAAACGTGGTCGCTGTCCCAGCCAGGAGCGCAAACAACGCAAAAAGGTCAATCACCCTGCCGAGGATGCCATCCGCACGGCCACCGATCACAGGGCGGCACGCCTCCGAATAGCGCTGCCTGTCACGTTTCCTGACATGGAGCATGAACCCAAAGGCGACTGCAAGCACAAGATAAAATGCCCACGGGATAAAGCTCCAGTGGAACAGAGGGAACACCCCTGCCCATTCCGTGACACTGCCCATCTCAGCGATATGAGGGTTTGCCGCATACATGACCCACTCCGAGAAGGAATAAAACAGGATATCCGCCGCAAGACCGCAAGTGAACATCATGCTGCCCCAGGTAAAAAATGAATACTTCGGTTTCTCATCCGGCTCCCCGAGTACAATGTCTCCATATTTAGAGAAAGCCAGAAACGCTGAGACAGCCAACATCCCAAGCCCGATCACAAGATAATACAGCCCGACCGTATCGCCAAAGAAAAACCTGACCTGGCTTATCACCCGGTTCGACTGTTCCGGGAAAATAAAAAGCAGACCAGCCACCCCGCCGATCAAAACAAATGGCACCAATGTGACCAGCCAATCAATCCTGTTTTTATTTGCTTTTGTCTCCATCTAACCCCACTCTTCCTTTCTCTCCTATATGCAGGTTTTTATATGATCCAGTTCTCAAGCTTATCAATCCAGGTATAAACAAGTCATTTTGCGGTCACACGGCAATCATTCTCAGGCTCTTACAACGCTAATCCACATTTTTCAAGATATCTTTTCAGTTTTACCGTTGTGTCATCCGCCAGTACGGTCTTCCCTTCTTCAATGATCTCCTTAACCTTTGCCCCCGCACGTTTTTCGATATCAGGATAATCCTGCTCCTTCCATCTGTCGTAAAGGTTCCAATCCGACATAGAGGTCTGCCAGCCGTCATGGAGATAGTCCAGCGTGGAATCATGCATCAGGAAATTTTCCCCATGGGCAGTCTCCATGATAATGTCCACGGAAAGCGTCTCGTCAGAGATCTCGATCCCCTGAATGATTCTCCGCACACGTGAAATAACTTCATCATCAATAATCGTCTTTTCAAAGGAGAGGGACAGCAGGTTCTCCATTGAGCCCGCTGACTGGCTGGTCACATCCACATCCATCAGCGCAGTCAGGAGCAAACTCTGCATGGTCTCGTAACCCGCCTGATAGTCCAGGCATTTAGAGCTTGTAACGCCGGTTTGCGCCCTTGCGGGAAGATGATAAAAGTCTTTATACATCTGAATTGCCCCAGCCAGCATCAATGCCGTATCCGGGCTTGCACATTCCCAGGAAGCGATCTTAAGGTTCCCATATGTGAGGGAGGCCGACGGGAGCACCGGAATCCCCGGACGGACGCACTGAGCCAGGCAGAGCCCTGCAAGAGTCTCTGTATTTGCCTGAACGATCGTCCCCAAAATATGAATCGGCGACGTGATCCCGGACATCGGCGCAGACACCAGCGCTACTGGCTGACCGCTTGCCGCAAACTCCATGATGGATTCACAAGATGCCCGGTTATAAACCAGCGGGCTCTCCGGGGTGACAATGCTCCATGTCACATAATGACTCCTCACAAACTCCTCCCCAAAAACAAGCCGATACATATCGATCTCCCGGCGCTTATCCTCCGCCCCGCCGACATCCATCGGCGCAAGCCACGGCTTGTCCGTATACAGCATCGTTTCATAAAGACACCTCAGCCCCCTTGCCTCCAAAGGGACATCGGATGGCGACAGCGGCTGGTATCCGGTCATATCGATATTATCGCAGACCTGATATATCTTCTGCAGATTGATAAAATCCTGGATCCCTGTCTGCGCGCGGCGCACGCCGCCACATTCAATCAAGGCAACTTCCCCACCGGCCGGATGTATCGTAAGATGCCCTTCCCCTATCGTCACAGACTTATTCGGGTTCACTGCCTCCATTCTGAAGGACGCCGGCACAGTCTTCAGGCAGGATTCCACCAATTCACGGGACAGATATACAATCTCACCATCGATTTTTACCCCCCCCGCTCCCTAAAACGCTCTATCGCCTCCGTTGAACGGAATACCACCCCTTTGTGTTCCAAAAGGTAAAGC
>CANQYP010000006.1 GCA_947628045.1 uncultured Lachnospiraceae bacterium
GTACGCCTCGATCGCGTCCATGTTGCCGATGCGGTCCGCGTACTTGTCGATCAGCGGATGCTCCGGAGCGATGACCATGAATGTGACGCCGAACAGCGTGTCCGGGCGCGTCGTGTAGATCTCCAGCTTTTCGCCCGTCCCCTTCACGTCGAACCAGACGAACGCGCCAGTCGACTTGCCGATCCAGTTCTCCTGCTGCTGCTTGACGTTCTTCGGGTAATCCACGTCCGCGAGTCCCTCGAGCAGCTTGTCCGCGTACTCTGTGATCTTCAGGTACCAGACCGTCTTCGACTTCTGCACGACGTCGCTGTGGCAGATGTCGCACTTGCCGCCCTGGCTGTCCTCGTTCGAGAGCACGACCTTGCAGCTCGGGCAGTAGTTCACGAGCGCCGTATCGCGGAACACCAGCCCGTGCTCAAACATCTTCAGGAAAATGTACTGCGTCCATTTATAGTAATCCTCGTCCGTCGTGTCGATCACACGGCTCCAGTCGAAGGAAAAGCCCACCTTCTTGAGCTGGTTGGAAAATTTCTCGATATTCTTGTCCGTGATGATGCGGGGGTGTGTCGACGTCTTGATCGCGTAGTTCTCCGTCGGGAGCCCGAATGCATCGAACCCAATCGGAAACAGGACGTTGTAGCCCTGCATACGGCGCTTGCGCGCGACCACCTCGATGCTCGAATACGCCTTGATATGACCGACGTGCATGCCGGCTCCGCTCGGGTACGGGAACTCGACCAGCCCGTAGAATTTCGGACGCTCGTCAAAATCAGCCGCCTCAAATACCCGGCTCTCCTGCCATCTCTTCTGCCACTTCGGCTCGATCAGCTTGAAGTTATGTTTCATAATAGACTCCTCCTAATTGATAAGCTTATGCTTGAATCCTATACTCGCGGTCACGGCAGCGAATGCCTTGATCCCTGCTGTACCCATTACTGATGCATTATTATACAACCATTTCCCGCAAAAGTCCAGTTACGCTTCATGTCGGACTGGGGCAATTCCGCCCTCTCCCCAAACGAAACGTTTTTTCACCTGCCCGGCGTCCCGCGCAGACTCATTTTTCTTTCATACCTCCGGTACACCGCGAACGACAGCGCCACGGTCAGCACGTCCGCCGTCGCCTGTGACCAGACGATCCCGTTGATGCCGAGCAGCCGGTTCAGGAGGAACAGCATCGGGATATTGAACACCGCCCAGCGCATGACGCCGAGGAAGAGCGCGTACCCGCCCTTGCCGAACCCGTTGAACAGATATACATGGAAAAAGCTCAGGAACATCAGCGGCGTCGCGAGCACGCGAATGCGAAGGAACACCGTGCCGAGCGCCACGGTCTGAGCGTCCCCGATGAAGATATGCATGATCGGTCCGGCAAACAGCTCGTACAGCGCCACACTCACCGCCGCGCAGACCAGCCCGAGTCTCATGGAATAGCGTTTCGTCTCGTTCATTCGCGCATAATTTTTCGCCGAATAGTTGTAGGCGATGATCGGCATCATGCCCTGGCAGATCCCGATGCCGACGTTCAGCGGCAGCCGCTCCACCTTCAGCACGATGCCGACGGCGGCGAGCGCGATGTCGTTGTAGCCGGACATCAGCCGGTCGATCACAATGTAGTCCAGGTCAAACAGCAGCGTGGCGATCGCCGAGGGCAGCCCGACGCCGAACACCTCCGCGACGCTTGTCCCCGCCGGGAACCGATACGGCGGATACAGCCGCAGTACCGTGTCCCTGCGCATGCGGAACAGCACGAAGATAAAATAAGCGCAGGCAATGCAGTTGGACAGGCAGGTCGCCGCGCCCGCGCCGACGATCTCCATGCCGTCCGGCAGCAGCACGAACATAAACAGCGGATCCAGCGCGATGTTGATCAGTCCGCCCATCGTGATGCCGAACCCCGCCTTCTTCGACTCGCCGACGCTCCGGATCAGCATGGACAGCGTATTCGACAGCACCGTCGGCACGGCGCCGCAGACGATCACGAAGAACGCATAGCTGCTCGCATAGCGGTAGGTGTCCTCTCCCGCCCCGATCTGCTCCATCAGCGGGCGCATGAAGATCAGCACGCCAAGCGAGAACAGCGCGGACAGCGCCACGCTCAGGTAGACGCAAAAGCTGTAGACTCTCCCCGCCTCCTCCGGCTGCTTTCTGCCCAGCAGCCGCGAGATCAGCGCGCCTCCGCCCGCGCCCGCAAGCCCGGCAAGCGACGCCGTAATGTTGAAGATCGGCAGGATCAGCGAGGCTCCCGCCACCATGTACGGATCGTCGGTCCGCCCGATGTAAAACGTGTCCGCCATATTGTAGATCAGCACGATGAGCTGACTGATGATCGTCGGGACCGCCATCGTCCGCACCGCCTTTGCGACCGGCATCCGCTCAAAAATGTCTGTGTTGCTGTTTTTGTCCATGCTCTGCTGCCTTCTTTCGTCCTTTGTTCCTCTGCATCAATTTAGTTATTTTCCCACAAGATAGGCAGACCGTCAAGAAAATTATCGATTTCTCGAAAAGTCCTTGTGATTTCTCCGTTTTTCTATATAATGTATAGTTAGAATACCAAATCACACAACATCAGGAGGATACAGGAATGCCAAAGAGAACAGATATCCATAAGGTGCTTATCATCGGCTCCGGTCCCATCGTGATCGGTCAGGCATGTGAATTCGACTATTCCGGCACGCAGGCGTGCAAGGCGCTGCGCAAGCTGGGCTATGAGATCGTACTGGTGAACTCCAACCCTGCCACGATCATGACCGACCCCGAGATCGCGGACGTCACCTACATCGAGCCTTTGAACGTAGATCGTCTGGAGCAGATCATTCAGAAGGAACGCCCGGACGCGCTGTTGCCGAACCTGGGCGGGCAGTCGGGTCTGAACCTGTGCGCGGAGCTGAACAAAGCCGGAATTCTGGACAAATACAATGTGAAGGTGATCGGCGTGCAGGTGGACGCGATCGAGCGCGGCGAGGACCGCATCGAGTTCAAGAACGCGATGAACGCCCTCGGCATCGAGATGGCGCGCAGCGAGGTCGCCTACAGCGTGGACGAGGCGCTCGCGATCGCGGACAAGCTGGGCTATCCGGTCGTTCTTCGCCCCGCCTACACGATGGGCGGCGCGGGCGGCGGTCTGGTCTACAACCGCGACGAATTGAAGGTGGTCTGCGCGCGCGGTCTGCAGGCGAGCCTTGTCGGGCAGGTGCTCGTCGAGGAATCCGTGCTCGGCTGGGAAGAGCTGGAGCTCGAGGTCGTGCGCGACACGGACAACAACATGATCACCGTCTGCTTTATCGAAAATATCGACCCGATGGGCGTCCACACGGGCGACTCCTTCTGTTCAGCCCCGATGCTCACGATCTCAGAGGAGACGCAGAAACGTCTGCAGGAGCAGGCGTACAAGATCGTCGAGTCCGTGCAGGTGATCGGCGGCACGAACGTACAGTTTGCGCACGATCCGAAGACCGACCGCATCGTCGTCATCGAGATCAACCCGCGCACCTCCCGCTCCTCGGCGCTTGCCTCCAAGGCGACCGGTTTCCCGATCGCGCTGGTCTCCGCGATGCTCGCCTCCGGGCTTACCCTGGCGGACATCCCCTGCGGCAAATACGGGACGCTGGACAAATACGTGCCGGACGGCGATTATGTCGTGATCAAGTTCGCCCGCTGGGCGTTCGAGAAATTCAAGGGCGTCGAGGACAAGCTCGGCACGCAGATGCGCGCGGTCGGCGAGGTCATGAGCATCGGCAAGACCTACAAAGAGGCGTTCCAGAAGGCGATCCGCAGTCTGGAGACCGGGCGCTACGGACTCGGGCACGCGAAGGATTTTGACCGCCTTACGAAGGAACAGCTCCTGCAGAAACTGATCACGCCGTCCAGCGAACGCCACTTTGTGATGTACGAGGCGCTGCGCAAGGGCGCCACTGTGGACGAGATCCACGAGCTCACGCATGTGAAGAAATGGTTCATCGAGCAGATGAAGGAGCTGGTCGAGGAAGAGGAACTGCTGCTGCAGTCCAAGGGCTCCCTGCCCGCGGACGAGCTGCTGATCGCCGCCAAGAAGGACGGTTTCTCAGACAAGTATTTAAGCCAGCTGCTGGAGATCCCGGAGACGGATATCCGGGAGCGCCGCATCGCGCTCGGCGTCGAGGAGGCGTGGGAGGGCGTACACGTGAGCGGCACGCAGGATTCCGCCTACTACTACTCCACCTACAATGCGCCGGACAAGAACCCGGTGAACACGGACAAGCCGAAGGTGATGATCCTCGGCGGCGGTCCGAACCGCATCGGGCAGGGCATTGAGTTCGACTACTGCTGCGTGCACGCGTCGCTCGCCCTGAAAAAGCTCGGATTCGAGACGATCATCGTCAACTGCAACCCGGAGACGGTGTCCACCGACTACGACACCTCCGACAAGCTGTATTTTGAGCCGCTGACCCTGGAAGACGTGCTCAGCATCTACAAGAAAGAAAAACCGCTGGGCGTGATCGCGCAGTTCGGCGGGCAGACGCCCCTGAACCTGGCGGCTGACCTGGAGAAAAACGGCGTGAAGATCCTCGGGACTTCCCCGTCTGTCATCGACCTGGCGGAGGACCGCGACCAGTTCCGCGCCATGATGGAAAAGCTGGACATTCCGATGCCGGAGTCCGGCATGGCGACCACCGTGGACGAGGCGCTCGCGATCGCCGCGAAGATCGGCTATCCGGTCATGGTACGTCCGTCCTACGTACTCGGCGGACGCGGCATGGAGGTCGTCTACGACGACGAGAGCATGACCGAATATATGCAGGCTGCCGTGGGCGTGACCCCGGACCGCCCGATCCTGATCGACCGTTTCCTGAACCATGCGATGGAATGCGAGGCGGACGCGATCAGCGACGGAACGCATGCCTTTGTGCCCGCCGTCATGGAGCATATCGAGCTCGCCGGCGTCCACTCCGGCGACAGCGCCTGCATTATCCCGAGCGTCCATATCTCCGAGGAGAACGTGGCGACGATCAAGGAATACACCCGCAGGATCGCGGAGGAGATGCATGTGCGCGGTCTGATGAACATGCAGTACGCGATCGAGAACGGCAGGGTTTTCGTGCTGGAGGCGAATCCGCGCGCGTCCCGCACCGTGCCGCTGGTATCGAAGGTCTGCAACATCCGCATGGTACCTCTGGCGACTGAGATCATCACCTCGGAGCTGACCGGGCGTCCGTCGCCCGTACCCGCTCTGAAGGAACAGGAGATCCCGAATTACGGCGTCAAAGAGGCGGTATTCCCCTTCAATATGTTCCAGGAGGTCGACCCGATCCTCGGACCGGAGATGCGTTCCACCGGCGAGGTGCTCGGACTTTCGCGCTCCTATGGCGAGGCATACTACAAGGCGCAGGAGGCGACGCAGTCCCGCCTGCCGCTTGAGGGGACCGTGCTGATCTCCGTGAACCGCAAGGACAAGGCGGAAGTCGTCGACGTCGCGCGAAAATTCGCGGAGTGTGGATTCCGCATCGTGGCGACCGGCACCACCTGTGACCTCATCAATGAGGCGGGCATCGCGGCGGAGAAAGTGAAAAAACTCTACGAGGGACGCCCGAACATCTCCGACATGATCACGAACGGGCAGATCGACCTGATCGTGAATTCCCCGGTCGGCAAAGACAGCGTGCACGACGACAGCTACCTGCGCAAAGCCGCGATCAAGGCGAAGGTGCCGTACCTCACCACGATCGCCGCGGCGATGGCGTCGGCGGAAGGCATCTACTATGTGAAACACCACGGCAACAGCGAGGTGCGGTCGTTACAAGCGCTCCACAGCGAGATCCACGACAAATAAAACGTTCCTTTCGGACAAGAAACATCAAAACACCAGGAACGCCGTACTGCCATTGATTTCATATACCGGCGGTACGGCGTTCCACATGAAAACCAGCTTTCTCCAGGCTTTTCTGCGCTTTCTGCGCGTTCTGACCGCCCTGTATCTCCAATATCACGCGCCGGATTTCGCAGGGAAGTCCCAACTGCGCAAGCCAGCGCCTCATCTGGTCAGCGTCCATGTAGAGCCCGTCTTCCTCGACGATTCCCAGAAACTTGGCATCCTGAAATCGGCGGTCTCCTCTGTCTCCCGACATATTGCCTGTCCCCCCATTGCCAATTGCATTGTCAATTTCTGTATCTACGCCGCCCCGCACCGCGAGACGGACAGCGAGGGAGTCGATTTGTTCTTTCAGGATCTTTGTCTGCCGCTCGGAGATCAGATTCCCGTATTCGTCCGACAGACTGCCCAAAAAATCCTGTCCGGCGATCAGCAACGGCTGCATTCCCGTCCGTCGCTCTCCTGCGCTTTTCAGGATCGTCAGCGGATATTCGGACAGCGCAGCGCCGTAAAGCTCTGTGTCCGCGTGATACCTGTCTATGCAAAGTTCCACATCCGCGCCGTAGAGCGCCCACCGCCTGCGCAGTCCGGGGAACGCATCCATCTGCTCCAGAATTTCCGCGGAAAATGTTTCAAAGCGCCCTGTCCGCCGGAAGAGCCCGGACGCCGCGGACGTCCCTGTCTGCGCAGACGGCGCGGAAACCGTCAGCCGAAAAAGCGCCTGTTCCTGCCGCTCCGTCTGCCACAGCTGCAGCGACAGCCACCCGGCAAGCAGCAAAAGCCCGACCAACAGCGCCCGGATATACGTCAAATACGTCGACCTCTGCATGAGTCATTCCCCTTCTTCCCAAGAATTTTTTCTCCCGCTATTTTTCGCGCATGACTTTCCGTTTCGGGAGACATGTTTTCTTCCCTTTCTTCCTATGAGTTTTTCTCCCGCTATTTTTCGCGCGTGATTTTCCGTTTCAGGAGACATGTTTTCTTCCCTTTCTTCCTATGAACTTCTCTCCCGCTGCGCCGCGAGCAAATCCGCCAGCGCGTTCCGGCTCCTGCGCAGGCGCCAGCCCATAAGGACGACGATCAACACAAAAAGGACTCCCATCAGCAGCAGGATCGCCGCCTGCCACTGGTTCGTCTGTTCCTCCGTCTTCTCCACGGAGAGCTCCACGATTCGTGGTTCCAGGATCTCCGTGGCGAATTCCTGTGTCTGGCGGTACGTCTCCCCGTACGCGTCCTCGTATGTCAGCGTCAGCGTACCCGCAGTCTGCCCGTACAGCTCGCCGACAGTGTCGTCCTGTCCTGAGTGTTTCACGTTGTTTCCGTCTGTTCCCGCATCCGCCAGGGACTCCATCGCCTTGCTGCCGACGTAGATTCGCAGCACGCCCTCATAGGACGCCCCAGCCTCAAGATTCCCGGCAAAGACATCCCCGGTCGCGAACAGCCCCCGCCCCGCGAACTCCACGCGCACATTGTAGACGGCGGCTTTTCCGGCATTGTGAATCGCAAAACTTCCCTCAACTGTGTCGGTCGCATAGACCTGCGCTGCCAGCCGGAACCCTTCCAGCACGACCTGCGACGGCTGGTAGATGTCCAGCTCCACGACCTCCGCCATCGTGTAAGCGGTTCCCTGATCGTTCTCATAGTCAAGCGTGATCGTCACCGCCGCCTTCCCTTCCTGCGCGTTCGGTTTTACCGAGAGAAACGTCGGCAGAGAGATCGTCTCCTGCGCCCGGACTTTCCCGAAGTAAAAGGACGTACAGCCCAAACCGATCGACTCCGACTCACTCCCCAGCGTCGCTTTCATGTTGTAGACAGGCTCGTCTCCCGTCATATTCTGAAACACAGCCGTGAACGCATACTCCTGCCCCGCGGTGAGCTGTTCGCCGTCCAGGCTTTGCGAGAGCAGGAGAAACTTCGGCTGGCGGTGAATCTTCTCCGCGCTGCTGTCGGAATCCACGCCTCCCCCATAGTTTCCTCCGTAGCTCCCCGCGCTGCCGCCAGACTCCCCGCCGCCAAAAACTTCTTGCAGCTCTTCTCCCATCTCACTTTTCTCTTGCTCCGTCTCCTCAGTCAATGGCTCCGTCGGCAAAACCGTTTCCGTCAAAGGTACTTCCGTCGCGGCGGTCTCCGTAACCGGCTGCCCGGGATCCGTCTCCCCGGCATTCGGCGGCACGTCCCCGTCCGCCGGATGCAAGAAATCGCCGTTTGTCCCCGGATCGTCCGGGACGAGCAGCGGCGGCTCTTCTGTCCCCGACTCGGGCGGTTCCGTCTGCCCCGGCGTGTTCTCCGCGCTAGACCCGGGCGGCTCCGTCTGCCCCGGCATATCCTCTGTATCAGACCCGGGTGAATCCGTCTGTCCCGGCGCATTCTCCGCGCCAGACCCGGGTGAATCCGTCTGCCCCGGTACGTTCTCCGCGCCAGACCCGGACGAATCCGTCTGCCCCGGCGCATTCTCTGTGCCGGGCTCAGGCGGCTCCGCCCCGTCCGTCACCGTGATGAAGATCCGGCTGCCAAGCTCCGCGCGCTGCCCCGCCTCCGAATAACCGACTGCCCTGACCGTCACCGGGTACTTGCCGTTTCGCCGCCTGTTCTCCAGCCTGATCTCACAGCAGAAGATATATGCCTCCACCGGCATCGCGGATCCTGCAAAGAGAAACTGTCCCTTCAGAACCTCCTTGCGGTAATTCGCGTACACAAAAGGCGCGTTCTCCCCCATATCCAGTTCCACCGTGAGGCGGTTCTGCCGCAGCGCTCCGCTCGAGAGGAACGGAACGACCAGATACACGACGCCATTCTCCACCTTCGGAACGTAGCCCTGTGAATAGGACATGTCCATATGCTCATAAAGGTGTTCCGTATCGATGTCAAGATGTACGGTGTCAACGTCAAGGTGCGCCTGCCCATCCGTTTCCCCTGTGTTTCGCGTATCGGGTTCCGTTTCTCCCGCCAGCGCCGGAACTCCGGTCAGAATAAAAGCCAGCAGGATCACGGCAAAGCTGCGCACCGGGTTCCTTTTCCCTTTCCTTCTCATCTTCCTCATCTGATCTGCACCTCGCTCATCACGCCCGCGTCCATCTCGAACACGCGGTCACAGAGAATACGGATATCCTCGCTGTTGTGGCTCGCCAGAAGGATCGTCCGCCCCTTCTCCTTTTCCTGCAAAAGCAGTCCGCGGATCTCCTCCACCCCGTGCCGGTCAAGCCCGTTAAAAGGCTCGTCGAGCACGAGGAACTCCGGCTGTTCCATGATCGCCTGCGCGATGCCGAGTCTCTGCCGCATTCCGAGCGAATACTTCGCCACAGGCTTTTTCAGTCCCGGGTCAAGCCCCACGCGCAGCAGCGTCTCCGTGATCTGGACGCGTTTCAGTTTCCCACGCAGATCCGCGAGGATCTCCAGGTTCCGTCTGCCGCTTAGGTTGCCCAGAAATCCCGGCGTCTCGATGATCACACCCAGGCTTTCCGGAAAGTCGATCTCCTTTCCGATCAGTTTTCCGCCCACCCGCACAAGCCCCTCCGTGACAGGCAGAAATCCGCAGATGCACTTCATCAGCACCGTCTTGCCGGAACCGTTGTTCCCGACGATGCCGCAGACCGTCCCGCGCTCCAGCGAAAAGTCGAGCCGTTTCAGGATCTCCTCCTTGCCGAAACATTTGCGCACCCCAGTCAGCTCAATGTAATTGTCCATGCCGCGCCTCCATTCGCCGTTTCGAAACCTATATGAAAGCTGTAATGCAGGTCAGCATCGCAGCATAATAATACTGCCGTGACCTCAGATTTCTCTCAAAGCATGCTCCAGCGCAAGCGCGTGCAGCAGCGCACAGCCCGCCGCCAGCAGCAGAAGGAAAAGCCAAAGCCCGAGTTTTCCCTCGCCCCAGTTCTGCTCCGCCTTGATCCACTCCGCCGGATCCATGCAGTAGAGCCCCTCCAGATAACGGTCGCGCAGGATCACGCAGCTGTAAAACAGGACAAACGGCAGCCCGAACGCCAGATAAACCGTACCTCCTGTGATCGCGCACACCGCGCTCAGGGACGCCAGCGCGCTCGCAATCAGACATACTCTTCCGCTCAACTCCCAAAGCGCCCGAATCGGCTCGATCTGTCCGCTCCAGACCTGCTCCCGCGCAAAAAAGAGCAAAAAAAAGAAAAGCACGGCGAAAAATATCGCGAACAGCCACACCAACGCGCCCGAGAGCGCCGTTGTGAGCAGCTTGTCCATGCAGTACTCGCGCCTTCCTCTCCGCGCGAGCAAAAATCGCTGAAACCTTCCCCGGCGCTCCCGCAGATATTCGTCGCCATACGGAATCACAGACGTCAGCGGGAGCAGAAACAGCACCGTCCTGGAGCGCAGCGCCCACGCAGGCAGGCTGAGGAACGTGCCAGCCGCGAGTGTCTTCGCCCCGAGGGACCCAGCCCACGCAGTCCCCGCCAGGATCCCCAGAAAGGACAGCAGCACCGCCAGATAAAATTTTCTGTCCCGAAACAGCCGTTTCAGATCCATATCATTCCGTCCCTGAAAATGTGAAATTGTACCGCCGCGCCGCGCGCCCGCTCAAAAGCGCCAGCGCCCCGAGCACCCCTGCAAAGATCAGGAGAGACTGGGTGACGGTCGGAAGATCGTCGTAGCCGAAATCATGCATTCCGTAGACCGCGTGGTTGAGCGGACTGATCCAGCCGACGAGACTGCGGATCCGATAGAGCTGATACTCCTCATACCCCAGCAGTTTCCCGATCACCTCCGGCTCCAGCAGAAAACCGTACAAGCTGTAGCCAAGCGCAAGCAGCATGCCGTATTTCCTGCCCGGCAGCAGATTCCCGAGCAGAACCAGAAAGCCGAGCGTGAGACTGTAGCCGAACATCAGCGCCGCCACCTGCAGCATACAGCCATACGGACGAATGCTCTCCATCAGCTTGACCGTGGACGGTATGTGGAGTTCCCTCCCGGTCTTCGAATAGCCGAGGATCGCCGCCGTCTCGCTCCAGAGATTGCCCGGAAAGGAATCCCGCATGCACAGCGCGATCGTGACCGCAAGCACAAACGCCACGTACAGGACCGTCACCAGCACGACGTAACCGAGCTGCGCCGCAAGCCACCTGCGCCGCGTCATCCGCACCAGGTAAAACGGCGTGAACGCGGAGAGTTTCGGCAGGTCGGAGAACAGAAAGATCAAAAGCAGCGAGACGAGCAGAACTGCCTGTGTGTCGCCGAACGTCCAGATGAACGGCTCCGCCGCCTGCATCGGCGCGCCGAAGTGGATCACCGCCTCGTACACGCGCCCGCTCAGCAGGTAGCAGACGATTGCGCTCAAGAGGAAGACGATCACGGTCCGCGAGTTTCGGAAAAACCCGAGAAAGTTGAAACGCGCCGCCGCGCAGATCTGCCTCATGCCCGCTCACTCCTTCACTTCCCTGTTCCGCTCCCGATCATTTTCCATATACAACCCTGTCCCGGGTCAGATAAGCGCTCTCCCTGACTTACCTCCCGGATCAGTATCCGAGGTTCCGGTCGATCACGGTGCCGTCCGCCGCGTTTACAGTCAGAAAGCTGTTCTGGGGGCGCTCAACCGTGCTGCTCCCGGTCTCTCCCTCGTAATCGTACTCATCCGTATGCCGCCCGAAGAAATCCCAGACCGGCACGAGAAGTCCGGACCGGCTGTCCGTTCCCGGGTCGTAGATCCGCATATAGCCAAGCTGCACCCGGTCGATCTCATACTCGCTGAGCGTCGAGTACTCCATATCCGCGCTCTTGATCCGCAGCATCTGCTCAAAGATCCCCGCGATCTCCGGGAAGGAAAGCATCTCCACATTCTCCACCTGCTGCTCCTCGACGTCATAAAGATTCATGATCGTCACATTCTGCAATCCTTCTGCATTCACCGTGAGTTCCACGCGCTCATAGCACCAGGGCACCGTCGTCGTGTCGTCCATCGACTGCAGCGCGCCGCCGTAGTTTTCCTCGTCTGTGACCGGGAAACCGCCGACGTCACGGGTATAATCCACCTGCCAGCCAGTCGACTCAAACTCGGACCCGGAGCTGCTGCCCGCCTCTTCCTCGATGATCCGCCAGCTTGCGCTTAAGTTGACCGCCTTGGCTGAAAACTCTTCCGAAAGCCCCAGCTTTTCTATATAGGCATCTGCCATCGCCTGCGCCTCCTCCTGCGAGATTCCTGTCATCCGGACGAGCTCCTCCGGCGACGGCAAGCGCTCCGGACCGAGCTCGTTCAGTTCCAGCGTATGCCATGACACTTCCTCCAGTCGTTCCTTTCCCCGCCGGATCTTGATCTCCATCGGCATATCCCGCATGCTATTCAGCCTGTAATCATAGAACGTGCCGTCGTCCATCTCCACTGCCCCGCTGAACCATTTATCATCTCCGTCCTGATTGTACTGCTTTTCTCCGTTCTCCCCGCCGATCCACCAGCTCGCCCCGAGCGCCGGCGTCACCTCACTTCGCTCCGGCTCCTCGGGCGCGTCTGCATAGTTCTGTTCGCAGGTGTCAATATAATCCTGCAGCGTCGGCATATCCGCCAGATCTTCCTCGCTGTAATATGGAAGACTCTCCTCCGACACATAAGGTCCGTAAGGATGGCTGCCCTCCGCCTGCCACGCCTTATACCGCTCGAGTTTCTCAAGCACATCTTCTTTCGTCTCCACGAAGTACGTGTCCCCGTTGTAGACTGGCTGATCGCCGAAGAACGCCTCCGTCACCCGATCGATCCATTCCTGTGAAAATTCCCGCTGCGTCACCTTCCACACCGATACCTTTTCCACGTCCGGCACGATCACCTGCGCGTCACAGCTCAGCTTATAGATGCCTTCGCTGTCCGAGGCGGTGTAGCGCTCTGGCACCTGCAGGCGCTGCGCGAGGGCGTTCGTGCTGCTGACGTTCGCATCTGGAGCGTCCTCCGGATTTCCGTCGGACACAGGCTGATCGTCTGATGCCGTTTCGTCTGATGCCGTTTCGCCTGATGCGCGATTTTGTCCGTCCTCTGCGCTTTTTTCTGTCAGACTTTCCTGCGCGTCCGCCTCCTGATACTGGGCGAGGCTGTTGTCGCCCTTCTGGCGCACCACCGCCTGATCCGGCGTTTTCGCGCAGCCCGCTGACAAAAGCAGCGCAAGCGCCGCGGCTGACAGCCCCAAAAATCTTATTGTTCCGTTCTGCATGTGAAATCTCCCCTCTGCCTGTAGTTCGACCAGCATTCAAGTCCTGTTTTCCCGCCATTCTCCATCCGCTCGCGCACAGACTCGAATCCCCCGTCCTCCGCAGTTTGTTTGTCGTGTCAGGTACAGTATAAGACGATCACGATTTCCGTGTCTTTGCCGCGATGTAAACAAGTTGTAACGATCGGCGGCTGCAATTGCTCTGGCGAAGTTCAGCTGTATTGTCTTCCGCCTGATCTCACGGATATGCTGCTTTGCGATCTCACAATTTCTCTGGCGCGGCTCAGCCGGATCGTCTTCCGCCTGATATGCAATGGCAGGTCACTGTCGTCCCCTTCCCGGGCTTGCTCTGAATCTCCAGGCTCCAGCCGTGCAGCCGCGCGATCTGCTCGCAGAGCGCCAGCCCGAGCCCGGCGCCGCCCGCCTGACGGGACCGGGATTTGTCCACCATGTAAAACGGCTCCAGGATCTTCGCAAGCTCCTCCTGCGGGATGCCCTGTCCTTCGTCAGACACCGAAATCCCTTCTTTCGCCGCCGCGAGCCGGATCGTGCCGCCCGGCGCGCTCGCCTTCACGGCGTTTTCCGTCAGATTCACGAGAAGGCTGACCAGAAGATCCGCATCCCCCTCGACCGTCGCCGCTCCCTCCCCGACCTCTGTCTCCAGACGCAGCCCTTTCTCCACGAGCTGTCGCTGCAGCAGCGCCTTCGTCTCCGCGAAAAGCCGCTCCACCTCCAGCGTCTTTTTCTCCGCCTCGATCCCCTCCCCGCTCTCCCCGGAAAGCTCCTCGAGCTGCAAAAGCTTTGCGGACAGACGCGACAGGCGCTTGCACTCCTGCTCAATATACGAAAGCGCCTCCTGCTGCCGCTCCTGCGGAAGTTCGACGCGCTGCAGCAGCTCGGCGTAGCCCTGTATCCCGGTCATCGGCGTCTTCAGCTCGTGCGCGAGCGCGCCCAGGAGCCGCCGCTGTTTCTCATTCGTCGCGGCAAGGTTCTGCACCTGCCCTTCCACCTGCCGCGCCATCTCGTTAAAGCTCCTCGCCACCTCCGTCACTTCGTCATGTCCGCGTTCTTCCACGCGTACACGGTAATCCCCGCCCGCGATCCTTGCCGCAGCAGCGCTCAGCTCGCGCACCGGGCGCAGAATGCGCCGAACCGCCAGCGACAGCACAAAGAGCAAAAGGACGACCAGTGCAAGCGCCATCCCGCCGCCCCGCAAAAACAGCTCACGGCTTTCTTCATACAATTCCGTGACGTCCCGGTAATGGATCAGCTCAAACTTGGTATTGCCGATCGGTTCGTACAGAATCAAGAGCTTTCTGCCTTCTGTCTCCCCGATGAGCGCCGAAACGCCGCTGTGCCACACGCCCTCGTCCAGATACTTTTGCAGTTCCGAAAAATCGTCCCCATGCTCTTTCAGATAATCCAAGTCAAACGCAAAAGAGGAAATATTGGACAGCTCTTCCCCGTCATAGTAGAGCGCCGCGTTTGCGCCGTACCCCATCTGAAACCTGCTGCGCCCCCAGAACCGTTCTCCGTTCTCGTCCTGAAGGTAGCGCCGGTTCCGGCCAAACTCCTCTGAAAAGCGCTGTGCCGACGCATTCAGGCGCGCCAGCTCGCTGTTCAGGACACTGCCGAGGCGCATCCGCTGCGTCTCCGTCAGGTTCCAGATTGAGAATAGCTGGGAAAAAAGAAACAGCAGACCGACGGTCGCTGCCAAGATTTTTGTCGTCAGTTTCATTTCAGTGTACCTCCAGCCGGTACCCGACGCGCGGCACCGTTTTGATCACATCGCCGAAATCGAGTTTCTTGCGGATGCGCGCGATATGCACGTCAATCGTCCGCGTCTCTCCCTCGAACTCCACGCCCCACAATACATTCAGAAATTCCTCGCGCCGGATCACGATGTTCTTGTACTTCACGAGCAGGAGCAGGCAGTCGAACTCCATCGGCTTGAACGGGATCTCCACGCCCGCCTTGCGCACAATGCGCTCCTTCGGATAGATCGCGACGTCCAGCACCCGCAGACACTCCTCCTGTTCCTCCGGTTTCCGGCAGCGATCCAGCACCTTCTCCACGCGCACCAAAAGCTCCAGCATCTCGAACGGTTTCACCAGGTAATCCTCCGCGCCCTCGCGCAGCCCTTTGATCTTGCTCGGCAGGTCGCCGCGCGCGGTCAGGAAGATCACCGGGATTTGCCGCTCCCGCAGCTTGGGCAGCAGCGTGAACCCGTCCTTGCCCGGCAGCATGACGTCGAGCAGCGCCAGGTCGTAGGCGGCGCCGTCCTCCGCCAGATGCCGACTCAGCTCGTCCCCGTCGTAGAACGGGACGGCGCGGTAGCCCGCCGTCTCCAGATTGATGCAGATCAGCTCATTGATCGGCTTTGCATCCTCAATTACCAAAATATCCGCGTTCATTCTGCCGCTCCCTCTGATTTTTCTTCCAAAACGATAAGAACGGCAGACAAGCCGACTCCAAAGGGAGCCGTCTGCCTGCCGCCGCTCTTATCATATAACGTTCTTCCGCCTTGTACAATGCAGAAGATGTAACCAGTTTGTAAAAATTTTCTCTTTCGGTCAATGGTAGCTCTTGATCCTGATCTGCAGCGTCCGTCTGCCCATATACTCATTGATCGAGGGATAATATGCCACGGCAAGTTTCATGCCGTTTCCATGCCCCCGGAAAAGCTCCTCCACGCGCATCTCGCCGTATTTCCGGTTCAGATATGCGCGCATCTCGTCCACGTCCCCAAAATACAGCGCGTCCATGAACTGCCCTTCGCCGCAGCCAACGCGAAACTTCAGCACATTCGCGTTTCTCCCGAGGATCCGGGCACTGTACAGCGCCAGTTCGGATTCGGAGAAATTCGGTTTCTCATTGCCCTTCCCGAACGGTTCCAGGAGCGAAAGCTGCTCAATAAATTCCTCCGACAGGGAACCCGGCGACAATTCTCCGTCAAGCCTGATCTTTTCGATCAGGTCTTCCTCGCTCAGCGCACAGTTCTCGTTCAGCCTGCGGCGCATCTCCCCGATATTCTTCTGGTCCAGGGAAAACCCTGCCGCCATCGCGTGCCCGCCATAGTGCCGGAGCAGATCCTTGCATTTCATCAGCTCATCAAACATCGGGTACTCGTCGATGGAACGTCCGGAGCCCTTCGCCCCGTCTTTTGTGTCTGTCACGACAAAGGTCGGACGGTAATAATATTCGCGCAGTCTGCCCGCCACGATCCCCGCGATGCTCTCATGACAATGCGGCAGATAGACGACCAGCACACGGTCCTCCCCGTATACGCCATCCTCGATCTGCCCGCACGCCTCCTTCACTGCCTGTTCCGTCAGCAGTTTCCGTTCTTCGTTCAGCTCCTTCAGCTGCCGCGCCAGAGTCAGCGCCTCGTCCTCTGTCTCGGACAGGAACAGCCGCAGCGAACGGTATGCCGTATCCAGCCGCCCGCTCGCGTTGATACAGGGACCGATGATAAATCCGATGTGATACGCGCTGACCCGCGTCAGGTCAAGCTCACAGACCTGCGCCAGCGCCCGAAGTCCCGGATTCTCTGTCGTCGCGAGCCGACGCAGCCCTTCTCTGGCGAGAATGCGGTTCTCATCCACCAGTCCCACCACGTCTCCGATCGTCGCGATCCCGACAAACGGGAGCAGATCGCACAGCTCGCTCTTCTGCAGCCCGCAGAGCCGTCCGAGCACGCAGCACAGTTTCCACGCCACCGCCGCGCCGCACAGATCCTGAAACGGATAGCTGCAGTCCGGCTGTTTCGGGTTCACGAGCACATCAGCCTCCGGGAGAAGATAACGTCTGCCGGACGTTTTGTCCTCCTTGTACTTCAGCTCATGATGGTCGGTGACGATCACGGTCAGCCCCTGCTCTTTCGCGTACGCGATCTCCTTGACCGCCGTGATCCCGTTGTCGCAGGTAACGACCGTGTCGACGCCCTCCTGCACCGCCGCCTCAAGCAGCTCCCGGTTCAGTCCGTAGCCGTCCTCGATGCGGTCCGGGATCCGGTAATCCACGCTCCCGCCGCAGCGCGAGAGGATCCGGTAGAGAACATAGGTGGAACACACCCCGTCAATGTCATAATCGCCGATGATCCAAAGTTTCTTTCCTGCATCGATCTTCTGTTTCAGCAGCTTGGCCGCCTCCACGCAGCCCTTCATGCGGTCCGGCGCATACAGGTCCGACAGCGCCCCGCGCAGATACCGGCGGATCGCCTCGTCTCCCTCTATGCCGCGGTTGCGCATAATCTCCAGGATCCTCGGGTCGAGCTCATACTGCCCGCCGACCGCCTTCCGGTCATATTCCAGAGCCGCCGGTTCCCCGAGCGGCTCCCAGATCTTTTCCCATGTATGCTTTCTCTTCATATCGTGCCTTCAGGCTCTTATTTTTCCGCCTTCGCGCCCACGCGGGTCTTCAGCACATACCACAGACCGCCCGTGACGCAGACGGAGGAATAGCCGCCTGCCACCACGCCGACGATCAGCGGGAGCGCGAACTCTTTGATCGTCGCCACGCCGAGCACGTACAGCACCGCAATCGTGAGGAACGTCGTCACAGAGGTGTAGATGCTCCGCGTCAGCGTCTGCGTGATGCTCGCGTTCACAATCTCCGCAAGGGAAGATTTCTTCATCAGTTTCATATTCTCACGGATACGGTCAAAGATAACGATCGTCGCGTTGATCGAATAACCCACGATCGTCAGCATACACGCGATGAACGTATTGCCCACGGAGATGCGCACCAGCGCGTAGCACGCGAACACGACCAGTACGTCGTGCAGCAGCGCGAGCACCGCGCTCCCCGCGAAACGGATATCCTTGAACCGGAACCAGATGTAGACCAGCATGCACAGCGCAGCCACGATCACGGCGATCACCGCGTCCTGACGCATCTCGTTGCTCACGACTGAGGAGATCGTCTCGAAGTTGATCGCCTTCTCCTCGACTCCGTATGCCTCCTGGATCGCTGCGGAAACCTTCTCGCGCTCGTCCACGGTGAGCACACGCGTCTTGATGTTGACCTCGTTGGAGCCAGCCACCTTCTGGGTCTGGATCTCCGCGTCCCCGATGATGTCGCGGATGATCGGTTTCACGTCCGCGTCGATCTGGTCGATCGAGAGGTCCTCATTGAACAGCACGCTCGTAGCCGTACCGCCGCGGAAGTCCATGCTCAGGTTCAGCGCGCCCTTGCCCGCCGCGGAATTGATCAGCATCATCGCCGGTCCGACCAGGATCAGCACCAGCGAGATGATAAAGAACATTTTTCTTCTGCCCACGAAGTCGATCGGCTTGAGCTCTTTCGCTCTTCCGTAATATTTCTCATCCTTGAACCCTATCTCGTACAGCGCGTTCACCAGCAGCCTGGAGATCACCAGCGCCGTGAACATCGACAGCACGATACCGAGCGCCAGCGTCTGGGCAAAGCCCTTCACGCTGCCGGTGCCGAGCAGATTCAGCACGAACGCCGCGATCAGCGTCGTGATGTTGCCGTCGAGGATCGCGGAAAGCGCTTTCTGGAAACCGGTCTTGATCGCCGGTTTCACCGCCTTGCCGTCGGCGATCTCCTCACGGATACGCGCGTAGATAATGACGTTCGCGTCGACCGCCATACCGATCGTCAGGATGATACCCGCGATGCCGGGCAAGGTCAGCGTCAGGTCAAGCGCATTTATGGAAAGCAGCATCAGTCCCACATAGATCAGTAGGGAAAGACCTGCCACAACGCCCGGAAGGGCATATACGATGATCATGAAGATGATGACAAGCGCCAGACCGATCGCGCCCGCGATCAGGCTCGTACGGATCGCGTCCTGTCCGAGCTGCGCGCCCACCACCGTGGAGCGGATCTCCTCAAGCTCCAGGGAGAGGGAACCGATACGGATCGAAGAGGCAAGGTTCTGCGCCGACTCCGCCGTAAAGCTGCCGGAGATGACCGCCGTACCGCCCGTGATCGCCTCGTTGACGACCGGAGCGCTGATGATCTCGCCGTCATACACGATGTTGATCACCTTGCCGACGTTCGCCGTCGTCGCGTCCGCAAACGCCTTCGTGCCTTCGCTGTTCAGGTCGAGCTCCACCACGTACTCGCGGTTGCCCATCTTGTCCTGCTGCTGCGCCGCCTGCGCGTTGTCCACCTGCGAGCCGTCCAGAACGACCGTGCCGTCCTCGAGCTGGAATTCCAGAGAACCCGGCTTGCCGAGCTCCTCGAGGATCGCGTTCGCGTCGCTCACGCCCGGGATCTCGATGTTGATCCGGTTCGTGCCCTCCTGGTAGACCTGCGCCTCGGTGCTGTAGCCGTCGACACGCTGCTGCAGCTTGTAGCGCGTATCGCTCATATCCTCCGCCGAGGGATTGTCGTCCACCGCCTGGTACGTGATGCTCACGCCGCCGGAAAGGTCGAGGCCCAGAATGATATTCTTCGCCGCGCCCGTCCCGCTCTTGCCGATGCCGAACGCCGATACATACGCCAGAAGTACCAGCGCCACCAGCAGACCTGCAAGTGTCCATGTAGCTTTTTTCTTGTTCATGATCGTTATCTCCTTTATTTCTTTTGCGACAGCCGCCCGAAATGCAGTCGCCGCATTTTATTACAGATTGTCTATTCCGCCAGCGCCGCCTTGATCATAAGCGCGCACTCCACACGCTTGCGCTGGAGCTCGCAGCCGATGTCGTAGGCGTCCCGGATCGTCCCGTGGAAATTGTAGGAATTCGCCGCGCAGCCGCCGCTGCAGTAGAACTTCGCGAAACAGCTGCGGCACTTCTCCTTCGTGTAGACGTTGCAGCGCTTGAACTCGTCCACGATCTCCGGTCGCGTGACGCCCTCGTCCACATTTCCCATCAGGTACTTCTCAACCCCGACAAACTGATGGCAGGGATAGAGATCTCCCCAGGGCGTCACGGCAAGGTACTCCGTGCCGGAACCGCAGCCGGACAACCGCTTGTACACGCACGGACCGCCGCTCAAGTCAATCATATAGTGGAAGAACGTAAAGCCGCGCCCCACCTTCTCGCGTTTCACCATCTCAGCCGCCAGCCGGTCATACTCCGCGAAGATCTTCGGCAGATCCTCCTCCCGGAGCGCATAGTCCTCCGCCTCCGGAGCCACCACCGGCTCGACCGAGATCTGCTCAAAGCCCTCGTCCGCCAGATGCAGAACATCGTTGGCAAAATCCAGATTGTAATGGGTAAACGTCCCGCGGACGTAATATTTCTGTTGTCCCCTGCTGTCCGCGAACCGCTTGAACTTCGGCAGCACCAGATCGTAGCTGCCCTTGCCGCCCCGAAACGGACGCATACGGTCGTGCACTTCCTTCCGCCCGTCCACCGAGAGCACCACATTCGCCATCTCGCGGTTGCAGAACTCCATGATCTCGTCATTCAAAAGCACGCCGTTCGTCGTCAGCGTAAAGCGGAAGTTCTTGTTGTGCAGCTTTTCCTGCTCCCTCCCGTACGCGACCAGATCCTTCACGACCTGCCAGTTCATCAGCGGCTCGCCGCCGAAAAAGTCCACCTCGAGATTCCGGCGATCCCCGGAATTCGCGATCAGGAAATCCAGCGCCTTCTTCCCGACCTCAGAGCTCATCAGCGCGCGTCTGCCGTGGTATTCGCCCTCCTCCGCAAAACAGTACCTGCAGGCGAGGTTGCAGTCGTGCGCGATGTGCAGGCACAGAGCCTTGACCACCGTACTGCGCGCCGTGTAATCGGTGATCGCATTCTCGTACACGTCCTCCGAGAACAGCACGCCGGCGTCCGCGAGCAGCCTGCACTCCTGCAGCGCCTCGCCGATCTCATCGGTCGGATACTTCGCGATCAGCTCCTCCATGATCTCAGTCAGAAGTCCCGCCCCTGGCAGATCCTCCGGCTGCTCCGCCGCTCCGTTCCCACGCTGCCCTGACGCATCGATCTGCTCTTCCGTCTGGTTTTCCGACTCTGCTCTGATCCGATCTTTCAGCTCTTCTGTCTGGCTTTCCGACTCTGCTCTGGTCCGGTCGTCCGGCTCTTCCACCTCTCGGACGATCCTGTGCATCACCTGCACGATCTTGCGCTCCGGGCATTTCTTCAGCAGCAGCTCAATCACCTCGTACACCAGCTCGTCCACCACATGGACGGAGCCGCTGTTCACATCCAGCACGATGTTATATCCGTTGTTCTTGTATTGATGGATCAATGACAGACTCCTCTCCTGTCAGACCTCAGGTCGCCGCAAATCCATGAAACAGTGCCTGCAACAGACAAGCAGCGAAGCTGATCCGCTGCCTGTGGTCTGACGCGTATTTTGTTTGTTACCAGTCTGACACTTGCCCTATTTGCTCTGCTCACACGTCTGGTTGCCTACCGTACAGGACGTCTTGCACGCGGACTGGCAGGAAGTCTGGCACTCGCCGCAGCCGCCCTTCTTCAGCGTGCCCTGTAACGGTTTCGTGTTCAGCGTCTTGATATGTTTCATGCCTGTATTCTCCTTATCCTCGTATTTTCTTCGGTCATATCGTCTCCGTCCGACAATCGCCGTTTACGGCTCTGATCTTATGGACTCCCATCCGAGCCGAACGGTTTTATCTCCTTCTATGACCGACCCTGTCAGGTATTGTAACACAGAACTTGAGAAAATAAAAGAGGTTTCTTAAAAATAAATCCCTCGCGCGCATAAATCGCATGAACCCTCTTTCCTGACGGAACGAAAACGTGTATACTGACAGCATTGGAGGAAAACGATCATGAATATCCTGTTTCTCGGCGACAGCATCACCGACTGCGGTCACTGTTTCACCCCGGACAACCTCGGAGACGGCTATGTGAAAATACTCTCACTTCGATACGGCATATCCGCCGTGAACGGAGGGAGCGACGGGTTCACCTTCCCGGATATGCTCCGCAAATGGAAACTGATGTACGCGCAAAGAGCATATGACGGCATCGTCGTCACCTGCGGCATCAACGACGTAAGCGTGATCGCCGACCTCGCGGAAAGCGGCAGACATGAGGCAGCCTCCGCGTTTCTGGAGGATTCCATGACGGCGCTGCGGATGTTTCTGGACGAATTGCGCGTTAGGACTGAATCGCAAGAATCCGATACAGCTGCCCCATCGTCCACGCGCGAACTAAAGCATAGCGGCTCTGTCCCGTCGTCCGACAGCCCCAGGATCCTGCTGCTGGAGCCGTTTCTTTTCCCGGTCCCGCAGGCACGTCTGCGCTGGATCCCTGCTTTGCAGGAAGTGCGCCAGCGCATGCAGGAGACGATCACAGCGTTCAATGCCGTACAGCGTCCTCTCGCTGAAACAGGATCTGTCCATACCGCAAGCGCGCCCTGCGCCCGATATGTCCCGACACAAGCTGCCCTGGACGACCTTGCCGGGCAAATCGGTTTGTCTGCGGTCACGACAGACGGGATCCATCTGACCGGCAAAGGTCACGAGTGTCTTGCGAAACTCGTGGCAGATGCGCTTGAAATAGAGAACTAACCCCGCTTGACAGCACCCTCTGCTGAAAATCTCCAACACACTCAACAAGGTCTATCCGTCCCATAAGCAAAGGAGCAGCAACCTCACGGTCGCTGCTCCTGTATCATTGCTTTTTTATTTATCAATCCTCTTCCGCATTCTGCCGTGCCGCGATCTCGCGCTCCTGCACGTCGTTCGGAGCCTGCTCGTAGCGCGCGAACTCATAGGAGTAGTCGCCGCTGCCGCCGGTCATGGAGCGCAGCTGCGTGGAATAGCCGTACAGCTCGGACATCGGGACGTCCGCCTCGATGATCGTGTTGCCCTTGTGATCCGGGTTCATGCCGAGCACGCGCCCGCGCCTCTTGTTGAGGTCGCCCATCACGTCGCCCGTGAACTTATCCGGCACCGTGACCTTCATCGACGCGATCGGCTCAAGCAGAACCGGTCCCGCCTCCATAAAGCCCTTCTTGAACGCCTGGCTCGCCGCGGTCTTGAACGCCATCTCGGACGAGTCTACCGGATGGTAGGAGCCATCGTAGAGCACTGCCTTCACGCCGACCACCGGATACCCGGCAAGCGGCCCCTTCACAACGGAATCCTGAATGCCCTTCTCGACTGCCGGGAAGTAGTTCTTCGGCACCGCGCCGCCTACGACCTCCTGCTCGAACTCATACGGCGTCTCGAGGGAATCCAGCGGTGAGAAACGCATCTTGACGTGGCCGTACTGCCCGTGTCCGCCGGACTGTTTCTTGTACTTGGAATCCACGTCGGAGCTCTTGCGGATCGTCTCGCGGAACGCCACCTTCGGTTTCGTCAGCTCGACGTCTACCTTGTACTTCGTCAAAAGCTTGCTGGCAATAATGTCCAGATGCTGGTCGCCCAGACCATAGAGCAGCGTCTGGCGGTTCTCGCCGTCGTTCACTACCTTGATCGTCAGATCCTCCTGCGCGAGTTTCGCGAGCGCCTGGGAAATCTTGTCCTCCTCGCCTTTCGCCTTCGCCATGTACCGCTTGTATGTATACGGTACCGGAGCGTCGATGCGTCCGTATGCGATCGGGGTCGCCTTCGTGGAGAGCGTGTCGCCCGTGGAGGCGTTGAGCTTGCCGATCGCGCCGATGTCGCCCGCGTGGAGCTCCGGCACCTCGACCGCCTTGCTGCCTTCCATCACATAGAGCTTGCTGACGCGCTCTTCGTTGTCCGTCGCCTCATTGTAGAGCGTGTCGTCGTTCTTGAGCACGCCGGAGGCAACCTTGATCATAGAGTATTTGCCGATGAACGGGTCCACGATCGTCTTCCAGATAAAGGCGGATTTCGCCTTGGAGAAATCATAGTTCGCCTCGAAGACTTCCTTTGTCTTCATGTTCACGCCCGCGATCGCGCGTTTCTCAGGCGACGGCATATAGCTCACGATATCGTCGAGCAGGATCAGGATACCCTGCAGGTTCAGGCTCGCGCCCATCGTCACCGGCACGATCGAACCGTCGGAGACATTCGTGTGGAGCGCGGAAACGATCTCCGCCTCGGAGAACTCTTCGCCGTTGAAATAGCGGTCCATCATCTCCTCGCTGGTCTCGGCGACCGCCTCGATCAGGTTCTCACGGTACTTGTCGAGGTAATCCCGCAAATAATCCGGGATCTCGCACTCGACCTTCTCCTGCTTATTCACATAACGTCTGCCCGCCATCTTCACGACATTGACGTAGCCGACCAACTTCTCGTCCTCGCGGATCGGAAGGTGCAGCGGAGCGATCTTCTTGCCGTAGAGCTCAGTCAGATCCTCGACCACCTTGCGGTAGCTCGCGTTGTCAAAGTCCATATTGGAGACATAGAAGAAACGCGGGAGCTTATACTTCTCGCAAAGATCCCATGCCTTCTGCGTGCCTACCTCGACGCCGCTCTTGCCGTTGACCACGATGATGGCGGCGTCCGCGGCCGCGGCTGCCTCCTCCGCCTCGCCGAGGAAGTCAAAATAGCCCGGCGCGTCCAGGACATTGATCTTCGTGTCGCCCCAGACGATCGGCACCATGGACGTGCTGATCGAAAACTTTCTCTTAATCTCTTCTTTATCGAAATCGCTGATCGTGTTCCCCTCAGCTACGCTGCCAAGCCGGCTCGTAATGCCTGACAGATACGCCATGGACTCAACAAGGCTCGTCTTACCGGATCCACCGTGTCCAAGAATAACAACATTGCGGATCTTGTCTGTTGTGTAAACCTTCATAGTTTTTCCTCCAATTTTAGTTAGTCCGTGGACAGAAACACCCACATGGATATATTCTACTAAAACCACAACAATAATTCAAGTATTTTATCCACTTTTAACAATATTTTTATTTTTCATACGTTAAAGCGGCAAAGCCTTTGACAGCCACTTTTCAAAATAGTAAAATATACGGGACAGATTTACGATAGAAAAGGACGGACTCATATGGACTGGAATACCTTTGGCTTTATCGGACTCGGACTGATCGGCGGCTCGCTCGCGAAAACGCTCCGGCGCGTCCTGCCGGGCTGCCGGATCCTCGCCTATACCAGAACGCGCGCGACCACACAGCAGGCGCTTGCCGAGCAGGTGATCGACCAGATCTGCGAATCACCCGCGGACGCCGCGTTCGCCTCCTGCGACTGCATTTTCCTCTGCGCGCCGGTCGGCAGCAATGTCGAGGCGCTGCGGCTCTTAAAGGACGTCGTCCCGGAGCGCTGCATTCTCACGGACGTCGGCAGCGTGAAGACGGACATCCATCTCGCCGCGTCCGAGCTCGGGCTGAACGGGCGGTTCATCGGCGGACACCCGATGACCGGTTCGGAGAAATCCGGTTTCGCGAACGCGAACGCGCACCTGTTTGAGAATTCCTACTTCATTCTCACGCCATCGGAAGGCTGCAGCCCGGAGAAGATCGAGACATACCGCGCGCTTGCCGCAAAGCTCGGCGCGCTGCCGATCATTCTCGACTACCGGCAGCACGACTTTGTCACTGCTGCGGTCAGCCATCTTCCGCACCTGATCGCCGCCTCGCTCGTCAACACCGTGCACGACCTGGACTCCAAAGAAGAGGTCATGAAGATGATCGCCGCGGGCGGATTCAAGGATATCACGCGCATCGCCTCCTCCTCGCCCGAGATGTGGGAGCACATCTGTCTCTCCAACCGGGACAACATCTCCGCGGTCATGGATACCTTCATCCGTCTCCTCGAGGATTCGCGGGACCAAATGCGCGCCGGGAACGGACAAGCCATCTACCGGACGTTCGAGCGCTCCAGGGATTACCGGGACTCGTTCTCCTCGTCCCCGCTGGGCGCGATCAAAAAAATCTATACGATCTACTGCGACATTGTGGACGAATCCGGAGCGATCGCCACGATCGCCACGACCCTCGCGGTCAACGGGATCAGCATCAAGAACATCGGCATCGTGCACAACCGCGAATTTGAGGACGGCGTGCTGCGCATCGAGTTCTATGAGGAAGAACCGTCGCTCAAGGCAGCGGAGATCCTGCGGCAGCACCGGTATCAGGTGTGGGTGCGATAATAGGACGTGAAAGGAGAATCCTCACCATGAAACTGAAATATACCGCTCCCCTGCGCGGTGAGCTCGCCGTGCCGGGGGACAAGTCGATCTCACATCGGAGCGTCATGTTCGGAGCGCTCGCGCAGGGGCGCACGGAGATCCGCCACTTTCTGACCGGCGCGGACTGCCTCTCTACCATCGCCTGTTTCCGAAAGATGGGCATCGAGATCAGCCAGAACGGTTCCGATGTGACGGTGTTCGGCAGAGGGCTCCACGGTCTGTCCGCGCCTGCGGGCGTCCTTGACGCTGGCAACAGCGGGACGACAGTCCGCCTGATGTCGGGAATCCTTGCCGGGCAGGATTTCCCCTCGGTCATCACGGGAGATGACTCGATCTGCCGACGCCCGATGAAACGCGTCTTACAGCCGCTGACCGAGATGGGCGCTTTCATCACCTCGCAGCAGGGAAACGGCTGCGCTCCGCTGGATATCCGTCCGGCGCGGCTGCACGGCATTCACTATCCGTCGCCGGTCGCCTCCGCGCAGGTCAAGTCCTGCGTGCTGCTCGCCGGACTCTATGCGGACGGCAGGACGAGCGTCACGGAGCCCGTGGTCTCGCGCAACCATTCTGAGCTGATGCTCCGCTATTTCGGGGCGGACGTCACCTCCGAGGGCTGCACCGCGTCCATCGCCCCGGAGCCTGTGCTGCGCGGGCAAAAGATCAACGTGCCCGGCGACATCTCTTCCGCCGCCTACTTTATCGCCGCTGCGCTGCTGGTGCCCGGCTCCGAGGTCCTTCTGAAAAACGTCGGCATCAATCCGACGCGCGACGGCATGCTCCGCGTCTGCCGGGAGATGGGTGCGGACATCACCCTTCTGAACGAGGATCATTCCGGCGCGGAGCCGTGCGCGGACTTTCTGGTACGCAGCAGCTCGCTGCACGGCACCACGATCGAGGGGGCAATCATCCCGTCCTTGATCGACGAGCTCCCGATACTCGCTGTTCTCGCGGCATTCGCGGACGGAACGACCGTCATCCGCGACGCAGCGGAGCTGAAGGTAAAAGAATCCGACCGCATCGCCGTCATGACAGAGAATCTTGCCCGCATCGGCTGTGACGTTGAGGCAAGGGAAGACGGCATGGTCATCCGCGGCGGGAAAGCGCTCCATGGAGCCGTGATCGACAGCCACAAGGATCACCGCGTCGCCATGAGTTTCGCGGTCGCCGCGCTCGCCTGTTCCGGCGAGACAGAGATTCTGGACAGCGACTGCGTGACGATCAGCTACCCCGGATTCTATGACGATCTGAATATGCTGTGCCGTTGAGCTGTCGTAACATTTTTTCGGTCAGATCTGATCGAGTAGGGCGGATTTTCCCTACTCGCTGCGCGACCCGCGTGCTGCGATAACAGCAATTTTTCCGCTCACGGGTCTGCGCATAAAAACGTCCGCGCAAAACTGCTGCACGGACGTTCTTTTGTTCTGTGCTGACTTTTCCTGTATTTTCACTTAATTCATTGTATTTTACTGTGTTTCACCGCGTTCCACTGCATTTCGCCGTACTGCACTGTTTTCTCAAGCTTGCCGCCTCAATTGACTGTCGGCGCCTCGCCGCTCAAGCCGAGGGCAACTGCCTTCTCCGCGTTCCAGAGCAGCTCATCCGACTCGTATGCCGCCACGCAGCCGCTATCCACCTGAGCCTGATTCAGCCCGATCAGCGGAACGCTCATGTCGTCCGCATATGCGCATACAGTCACCAGCAGCTCGTCGATCAGCTGATCGTCCAGACAGAAAATGCAGTCCGCGGAATCCACCAGCTCGGACGCCGCCAGGTCGATATCCACATCGGAGCGAATCTCCATAAGCGACAGCTCCGCGCCGTACGTCTCCGCCAGTTTCTCGTATTCCGCAATCTGATCCGCCGCGGTCTGATTCTCGGAAGAATAGAGAATGCCAATCCTCTGCGCGTCAGGGAACAATCCTTTCATAAGCTCAAACTGGCTCTCGATCCCCTCGGTCAGTTTCAATGCCTCCGCCTCGGATTCTGTCACTGCCTCCGTTTCTGATTCGGTCTCCTCCCAGGCGTCCTGGGCTCCCGCATCGGTCTCAGCCGTCCCTTCGGACTGCTCCCCGCCGTCTGTCGTCCCGCTTTCCGTCTGGTTCGTGGATCCCGTCTGTGCGCTGTCTCCCGACTGTGCGTCGTCTCCCGGCTGCGCGTTGTCTCCCGGCTGCGCGTCATTCTCCGTCTGCGCGCTGTCCTCCGGCTGCGTCTCCTGCATCTTCGCCCTCGCCATGTCAGCGATCCGCGCCTCGTCCGTGTCCGCCTTTCGCAGATACTCTGATTTCATGTAGCCAACCTCTACGCCGTCGGAAGACTCAAAGTAGATCTGCGTCCAGCCGTCGTCGTTCTTTGCCGCGTAAACCAGCATGCCGTCGGACAGCGTCGCCGTGACCTCCGCCTCCGTAGACGGCTCCCTGCGCACGTTGACATGAATGTCCGCGACGGTGCAGACGCCCGTCCCGAGCGGTTCCGCCGCAGTCTCGGGTTCCGTCTCCGCCTCGCCCTCTATCTCATCTTCCGTCTCGCCTTCTGCCTCGCTTTCAGCTCCTGTCCCGGTCTCTGTCTCACTGTTCTCCTGAGTTTCCGCGCCGCCGGTCTCTGTCTCACCGTTCCCCTGCGTTTCCGCACCGGTCTCCTGAGTTTCGGCATCGTTCCCCGATTCATCATTTTCCTGCGTTTCCGCGCCCGTCTCCGCCTCGGCGTCCTCCTGCGTTTCAGACTCAGTCTCCGTCTCGGAACGTTTTTGCTCCTCTATCAGCTCCAGGAGTCTCGGATTGTCATATTCCGCCTTCTCAAGATACTCCTGCAGCACATAAGCCTCTTCCGTCTCACCTGCGCCCGCATAGCGAATCTTTACCCAGCCGTCCTGCGCTTTCCCCAAAACAAGCACGCGCTCTCCTGCCGTAAGCATGCCAAGCTTGCCGGATTCCGCCGTCGCCTGCGCGCGGACATTGATCACTTCCTTCGCCGCATAAAGGTTCTCCGAATCCGTCAGGTATTCCGTCTTAACATAGCCTTCGCCAAGCCCCGTATCAGACTCATAAAAGATCCGGGTCCATGCGCCCGACTCGGCGGCAGCATAGACGCTCATTCCCGCCGTCAGCGACGCTACCTGCGCGGCGTCCGTGCCCGGCTGCTCGCGGACGCGAACCGTTCTCTCAATGATACGGAGACCTTCCTCAAATTCCGCCTCCGTTTCTGTCTCTGATTCCGTCTCGGTCTCCGTCTCGGATTCTGATTCTGTCTCAGACTTCGTCTCGGACTCCGTCTGCCGTTTCGTCTCAGACTCCTTCTCCGATTCCGTCTGCTTTGTCTCTGATTTCGTCTCGGATTCTGTCTGCCGTTTCGTCTCAGACTCCTTTTCCGACTCTGTCTGCTTTGTCTCAGACTCCGTCTGCCGTTTCGTTTCAGACTCCTTCTCCGATTCCGTCTGCTTTGTCTCAGACTTTATCTCGGACTCTGTCTGCCGTTTCGTCTCAGACTCCTTTTCCGATTCTGTCTGCTTTGTCTCAGACTTCGTCTCGGACTCTGTCTGCCGTTTTGTCTCAGACTCCTTTTCCGATTCCGTCTGCTTTGTCTCAGACTTCGTCTCGGACTCTGTCTGCCGTTTCGTCTCAGATTCCTTTTCCGATTCTGTCTGCCGTTTTGTCTCGGACTCTGTCTCTGACTTCGTCTGTTTCTCTGTCTCAGCCTTCCGCTGCGTCTCCGACTGAGGCTGTGTCTCGGCTGCCAACTCGCCCTGTGACGCAGAGCCGGACAAAGCACTCGTCCCGGCGGTATTCTCCGTCTGTGGCACCGCAGTTTCAGCAGTATTTTCCGTCTGCGGTGTCGCAATCCCGGCGGTGTTCTCCGTCTGCGGCGCCGCAGTCTCAGTGGTCTGCGCCTTCTTCGCGGCTTTCTTTGCCGCCTTCTTCGCGGTCGCCGTCTGTCCCTGCGTCTCGGACTCCGTCGCTTTCAGCGTCTCCGGCTCCGTCTGCGCCCTCAGCGTCTCCGATTCCGTCGCCTTCTGCGTCTCGGATTCTGTCGCCTTCTGTGTCTCCGATTCCGTCTGCGTCTTCTCCGCAACGCCCGCTTTTTGCACAAAGCCGTCCCGGTTCTCGAAACGCGCCGTCTTCACGCCCTCTTCCTCGACCAGCTCCGACTCCTCCACGATCAGCTCTTCCTCTTCAGGCAGCTCTGTGGAAGATTCCGCCTCATCACCGGACAGGTCGATCTCCAGAGACTGCATCTCCGTATCGATCTCCGGCGTCTCGGACTCCGACTGCGGCTCAGTCTCAGACTCCGTTTCGGACTCCGTCTCCTGCCCGTCGACGACGACCATATCGGCGACCGCCAGCGTCTGCAGCTCCGTCTCCCCGCCGTTTTTCTTCCCGCATCCGGACAGCGCCGCCGCGATCACGGACGCGCTGATCAAACCCGCAACTGCTCTGTACTTCATTCTCTGAAACCTCCTTACCCTTATCCGCTGCTCCCCATATGAACGCTCTGCGTATTTAAGCAGAAAGCGCCCCAGAAACTGAGGCGCCGAAAGTCTGTCAATCTTTTACGTCTTTTATGCTGAAACTCATTCTTCCCATCTTGTCCTTGCCAAGGCAGACTACCTTCACCTTATCGCCCAATGTAAGCACGTCCTCCACGCGGTTGATCCGCTCCTTGGCAATCTTGGAGATGTGCACCATGCCTTCCTTGCCAGGAGCGAACTCGACGAACGCGCCGAACTCCTTGATGCTGACCACCTCGCCGGTGAACACCTGTCCCGCCTCGAAGTCGGTCACGATGATGTTGATCATCTCCGCAGCCTTGTCCATCATCTCCTGGTCGGTGCCGCAGATCGACACGAAACCGTCGTCGTTGATGTCGATCTTGACGCCCGTGCGCTCGATGATCGTGTTGATCGTCTTGCCGCGCTGTCCCACCACATCGCCGATCTTCTGCGGATCGATCTGGATCTGAATGATCTTCGGCGCGTACTTGCTGACCGTCGGTCTCGGCTCTGCGATGCACGGCGTCATGATCTCATTCAGGATGTACTCACGCGCCTCGTGGGTACGCGCGATCGCCTCCTCGACGATCGGTCTGGTAAGACCATGGATCTTGATGTCCATCTGGATCGCGGTGATCCCGTCGTGGGTGCCCGCCACCTTGAAGTCCATGTCGCCGAAGAAGTCCTCAAGCCCCTGAATATCGGTCAGAACCACATAATCGTCATCGGTCTCCCCGGTCACCAGACCGCAGGAGATGCCCGCCACCTGTTTCTTGATCGGCACGCCCGCTGCCATCAGAGACATCGTGGACGCGCAGATGCTCGCCTGTGAGGTCGACCCGTTGGACTCGAAAGTCTCGGAGACGGTGCGGATCGCGTACGGGAACTCCTCCTCGCTCGGGAGCACCGGAATCAGCGCCTTCTCCGCCAGCGCCCCGTGTCCGATCTCGCGGCGTCCCGGTCCGCGGCTGACCTTCGTCTCGCCTACGGAATAGGACGGGAAATTGTAATGGTGCATATAGCGTTTGTTCGTGATATTCTCATCGAGCCCGTCCACCTTCTGCATATCCGACAGCGGAGCGAGCGTCGTCACGGTGCAGATCTGCGTCTGTCCGCGCGTAAACATCGCGGAACCGTGTACCCTCGGAATGATATCCACCTCCGCCGCCAGCGGGCGGATCTGCGTGATCTGTCTGCCGTCCGGGCGCTTGTGATCCTTGAGGATCATCTTGCGCACCGTCTTCTTCTGGTACTGATACAGCGCCTCGGAAAGCAGCCCAAGCCACTCCTCGTTGTCCGCAAACGCCTCCTCGAGCTTTGCGGAGATCTGACGGATATTCTCCTCGCGCTGCTGTTTCACATCCGTGAAGACGGCAACCTCCATCTCCTCCGGCGGCACGACCTTCTTCATCGCCTCGAACAGCTCCTCCGGGATCGCGCAGCTCTCGTATGTGTGTTTCGGCTTGCCGACCTCAGCCACCATCTTGTTGATAAAATCAATGATCGTCAGGTTGATCGCGTGGCACTTGTAGATCGCGTCGATCATGAGCTCGTCCTTCACCTCGTTCGCGCCCGCCTCGATCATGATGACCTTCTCGCCGGTCGACGCGACCGTGAGCTGCAGGTCGCCCTCGTCCCACTGTGTCTGGGACGGATTGACGATCAGCTCGCCGTCCACCAGACCCATCTGCGTCATCGAGCACGGACCGTCGAACGGAATGTCCGAGATCGCCGTCGCGATCGCGGCGCCCAGCATTGCCGTAAGCTCCGGACGGCACTCCGGGTCAACCGACATGACCATATTGTTCAGCGTGACGTCGTTCCGGTAATCCTTCGGGAACAGCGGGCGCATCGGGCGGTCGATCACGCGCGAGGTCAGGATCGCGTTCTCAGACGGCTTGCCCTCCCGCTTGTTGAATCCTCCCGGGATCTTGCCCACCGAGTAAAATTTCTCCTCATACTCCACGCTGAGCGGGAAAAAGTCGATCCCGTCGCGCGGTTTCTCCGACGCCGTCGCCGTGGAAAGTACCGTCGTGTCCCCATAGTGCATAAACGCACAGCCGTTTGCCTGCGCGCCCACACGTCCTACGTCGACCGTGAGCGTTCTCCCCGCAAGCTCCATTGAAAAACTCTTGTACATGCTCTCTTCTCCTTTTCTGAATGTTGTCTGTCCGCATCAGAACAAGGCGTCTGCAAGAGTTCCGAAACTACTGAAAAAAGGATTCCCGCCGAATCGTCTTTTCAGTGGTCTCGGCTGTCTCCCTGCAGAACCTGTCCTGTACACAGACGAGGCTGCCGCCAAACAGCGTATGCGCGACAGCCTCATTACTCTTTACTTTCTGATGCCAAGCTTTGCGATCAGCTCACGGTAGCCCTCAAGGTTCGTCTTCTTGAGGTATGCGAGCAGTCCGCGCCTCTGACCTACCATCTTCAGAAGCCCTCTCCTGGAATGGTGATCCTTCGGGTGTGTCTGCAGATGCTCGGTCAGCTCCTGAATGCGCGCCGTAAGCACCGCGATCTGCACCTCCGGCGAACCGGTGTCGCCGGGCTTTCTGGCATACTCGTTGATGATAGCCGTCTTCTTCTCTTTTGAGATCATATGCTCTCCTCCTGTCTTGATATCGCCTGCTGCCAGGAAAATGGTCGGAGCGTCCGATTTCTGGGCAGCGGTTAAAATGAACACTCAGTTACTATACCATAAGAACGCTTTTCCGTCAACCGAAAAACTTAGGGAAAAAGTTCCTCGGCGGATAGGGATACCCGAGCAGGTTCTCCGCCAGCTCCCGGTCCCCGCGCGCAAGCGCCTCCTTCACATAAGTGCTGCTGATCTCCCTGCCCTCATGGCATTCCTTCTCCACGACGATCAGGCGGAACCCGTATTTCCCCTGCAGCTTTGCGAGGAGCGCGACGTCACCGCGCCGCCGGTAGCCGAAACGGAAATCCGTCCCCACCACGACATAGCGGGTCTTCAGCTGCTCTGCAAGCACCCCGGACACGAACGCCTCCGGCTCCATGCCCAGGATCTCCGGGACATAGGGGCAGCGTATCATGCAGTCGAGCCCGTATGCCTCCAGCATCCCGCGTTTCTCCTGCGCCGTAAGCAGAACGGAACCGTCCTCCGGCGCGATCACAAACGCAATGCCGTAATAGCCGCGGTCCTGCAGGCGCAGGACTTCACGGATCAATTTCTGATGCCCTCTGTGCAGCCCGTCAAATTTGCCGAGCATGACCGCGGACGGCGACGGAGAAGAAAACTCCGTCGTGTCATGTATCTCAATCATCGGTTTCCCTTCATTCTACTGTCAGATTCTCTAAGCGCCCTCTAAATCCGATGCATGCCGCGCGCTCACAGGAACATCGTCTTCGCGCAAAGGCAGCGTTTCTGCGCGTTCCACTCATAGAGGGCGAGAAACGTCCGGTCCGCGCCGTACACGCGGAACTGTCCCAGCCAGTTCCCTTCACCGGCGACACCGCCGTCTCCTGCCTCCGGCGGCTGAACAGCGCTACGCGCAGGCAGCTCCGGCGCCAGCGTGTTGCCGTTTCGCACGAGGCGCTCCGTCTCCGGCGGCTGAACAGCGCAGCGCGCAAGCAGCTCCGGCGTCAGCGCGTTGCCGTTTCGCACGAGGCGCTCCGCCTCCGCCGTCAGGATCAGCGCCGGAAACTCCGAAAACACCGAATCCGTCCTCTGCACCAGCTCCCCGAGGCGCCCTTCGTCCCGGTACTGCTCCACGACCGAGAGTTTCACGCTGTCCTCCAGCAGGAACGGTCCCGCCTTCGTGCGCAGCAGCTCCTTCATGCAGCCGCCGCAGCCAAGCGTCTGTCCGATGTCGTGGCACAGGGAGCGAATATAAGTGCCCTTGGAGCACGACACAGTCAGCGTGAGCTCCGGGAGCGCCACTTCCTCCACCGTAATGTCGTAGATCGTGATCCTGCGCGCTTTGCGCT
The DNA here is from genome assembly GCA_947628045.1 of uncultured Lachnospiraceae bacterium. Lineage (GTDB taxonomy): Bacteria > Bacillota > Clostridia > Lachnospirales > Lachnospiraceae > Choladousia. The sequence goes on from CANQYP010000006.1 coordinate 34,444, forward strand.
CGACCTCGATTCCCTGGCGCGCCAGGTCACAGAGCTTTTTCCCTCCGACCTTGAGCGCCGAATACATCGGCGGAATCTGCTCCTGCTCCCCGACAAAGCCCTGAATACAGGCGCGCGCCTCCGCCTCCGTGCAGGTCACCGGTCTGTGCGCAAGCACCTGCCCCGTTATATCCTGCGTATCGGTCGTCGTCCCGAGCAGCAGCACTGCGCGGTAGGTCTTGTCGCGGTCCGTGATCCGGTCACAGACCTTCGTCGCCTTCCCCAGGCAGACCGGGAGCACGCCCTGCGCCTCCGGGTCCAGCGTCCCCGTATGTCCGATCCGTTTCTGTCCCAGGATCCCCCGGAGCTTTGCCACCACGTCGTGCGAGGTATAGCCGCTCTCTTTGTAAATATTCAGGATCCCGTCAATCACTGTTCCTGCCCCTCAAGCTGACGCTCGATGCACGGCAGAAGAAGGTGCAGCACCTCGTAAGCCGTCCCCTTCATATTGCAGCCCGCCGCGCGCACGTGCCCGCCGCCGCCAAACTCCTGCGCCACGCGGCTCACGTCGACCGCCGACTTCGAGCGCATGCTGACCTTGTACACATTCGGCTCTGTCTCATAGAGGAAGATCGCGACTTCCACGCCGTATGTGCCCACGAGCGTCTCGACGATGCCGTCCAGATCCGAGGTCTCCACCTCGAAGAACCTCATCTCCTCCTGCCGGACAAAGCTGAAGATCACCCTGCCGTTGTCCAGAAGGGTGCTCTCCATCAGCGCCTTCCCGTGGATCATTCTCTGGTAATACGATTTGTCGTAATAGGTGGCGTTGATGATCTTTGAGCCGTCGATCCCCCGGCGCATCAGCCGCGCCGCGAGCTCCAATGTCTCCGGGGACGTGCAGGAATGCCGGAACACCCCTGTGTCATGCACAATGCCCATATAGAGCGCCTCCGCCGCCTCGAACGGGATCTTCTCCTCCTCGAGGATCCGCACGACCAGCTCGGAAGTCGAGCTCGCGTCCGGGACAATGTAGTCCACGTCCCCGAATCCGCTGTTGCTGATGTGGTGGTCGATGCAGATCGTCCGTTTCGCGCGCTTTCGGAACTCCCCGGCGGCGCCGAGCCGGAACTCATCCGCACAGTCCAGGCAAAAGAACAAGTCACAGCTCATGTCCTTCGGGATCTCGTGCCGCACTTCATCCACGCCGGGAATGATGTGGTAAGCGCGCGGGATCTTCTCCAGATAGACCGCCGCCTCCACGCCCGGATAATTTTTTTTCAGATAATGATACAAGCCGAGGCAGGAGCCGATCGCGTCCCCGTCCGGACGGATATGCCCCGCGATCGCCACAGACCGCACGCCCTCTAATTCCTTCGCCAGATCAATCATCGCTGTCCTCCTTCTTCCCGTCTGCACCCACCACTTTGTCGATCAGCTTTGACATATTCACGCCGTACGCGATCGACTGATCCAGGATAAAGCGGATCTCCGGGGTGTTCCTCAGATTGACGCTGTGCGCGATCTGCCTGCGTACGTAGCCCTCGGCGCTCTTAAGCCCCGCGAGCGTATCGGCAGCCGCCTTCTCATCGCCCAGCACCGAGATATACGCCTTGCACGTCTTCAAATCGGGCGCGACCTCGACCGCCGTCACAGAGGTCATCGGGGCGATCCGCGGATCCTTGATCTCGTTCTGAATGATCCGGGAAAGCTCCTTTTGTACCTCACCGTTGATTCTTGTATTTTTGATGCCGTTTTTTCTCATTCCAGTCCAGCCTCTCTTGAACGTTTCCCGCCTTCTACCGCGGGACCTCAACCATGATGTACGCCTCGACCTTGTCTTCTTCCTTAATGTCGTTAAATTTCTCAAACACAAGACCGCACTCGTAACCGGCTTTGACTTCCTTCACATCGTCCTTGAACCGTTTCAGCGACGCGAGCGAGCCCTCGTAGATCACCGCGTCGTCCCGCGAGATCCGGATCAGGCAGTTGCGCTGGAACACGCCGTCGGTCACATAGGAACCGGCGATCGTGCCGACGCCGGACGCCTTGAAGAGCTGGCGCACCTCCGCGTGCCCGATCACCTTCTCCTCGAAGATCGGATCGAGCATGCCCTTCAT